>NZ_BAEX01000087.1 GCF_000246945.1 Myroides injenensis M09-0166 | reverse complement strand
ACACGTAGTATAATACTAAGTGAATTACATAATTTTAATAGTATTATCTAATATTAACCAATATCAAATAATCTAAAATTAAAATTTTATTTATGCGAAAAAGTATAAAATATAACAAATAGAACAATATTTACTGTATTTTTATAAGATTCAAAAGTGATATCAACAATGTTTTTAAGCTAAGATGCATTTTATAAAATATTTTTTAATACTTATAGTGGTTCTTTTTCTCACTAATTGTAAAAGGTCATTGATAGATGATAATGACTCTTTAGAAATCACCTCTCTTTATGATAATCTTTCTAAAACGAAAGATTCTAGTTATTACAGGGAACTTAATCAATTATTCGCAAAAACAATCAATTTAAAGAATACAGAAGAAAATAGAAGATTAGCAGTTAAATTACTTAGAGAATCTAAATATGATAATGATTCTATTCATTATTATTCTCTATTAAACAAAACGCTTCAAAATGCTCTAGATAAAAAAGATACTTATAATGAAGCTGAAATATATGAGCTACTCGCTTCACAATTTTATCAAAACATTCAGTTAGACAGTGCCTATCACAATTTAATTAAAGCTGAACACATCTACTATGAATTAAGAGATAGTACTAAATATGGAAAGATTGCCCTTAAAAAAGCACAAATTCTTTTTGAAAATGGTATTTATACTGAAAGTGAAACAGAGGCTATAAAAGCAATAAAATATCTCAGAAACAAAGACAATGTATTTGAGAGCCATAGATCT
The DNA here is from genome assembly GCF_000246945.1 of Myroides injenensis M09-0166. Lineage (GTDB taxonomy): Bacteria > Bacteroidota > Bacteroidia > Flavobacteriales > Flavobacteriaceae > Flavobacterium > Flavobacterium injenense. The sequence continues at coordinate 14,529 of NZ_BAEX01000087.1, read as the reverse complement.
CATCATTTGTTAGGAATTGTTCTGACAGAATTATATGAATTCGACGAAGCTTTAATTTACTTTAGAAAAGCGAGAAATCTCCTTAAAGAGGTAGAGAAAAACAAAAAGCACAATAATCATAGTATAGCCATTCATTCCTCGAATATTTTAAATAATCTCTCCCATTTATATTATAAGAAAGGTGAATATGAAAAAGCAAAAAAATATGCATTAAAAGGTATATATGAGAATAAAGATATAGAAGATGTACCTGCACTATATTCTACTTTATCTATCAATTTAATAAATGCAAAACTTGCTCTAAAAGAAGAAGACAATCTCTTATTTAAAATTGACAAAATTATTGAATATGAGAAGATGCTACAAAAAAATGGCCACTATGTGGGTGGCTATCCTTCTATTTTATTGGCTAAAGCGCGCTATTACGCATTAATCAATAAGCCAAACTCTGCATTGTACTACACAAAACTCGCTTATAAAGAAGCCAAAAAAGAAAAGCGTACAATGTATATGAAAGAAGCTTTGACTTATTTAGCTATTAATGATGTTGAAAACCAAAAGTTACATATAGAAAATTTAATAAAACTAAATGATAGTATAAATAGAATAGAACGTATCAGCAAAAACAAGTTTGCAAGAATAGAATACCAAGCAGATGAATTATCCCAGTTAAATAAAAAACTAATAATTAATAATAAAACGATTACACTAATCGCCGTATTAATAATTTTTGCACTTATTATTGCTATTATATTTTACTATCAATATGCTAAAAATAAGCGCTTAAAATTTCAACATAAAAATCAATTAGCAAATGAAAAAATATTTGAATTAATATTAGAACAAAAAGAATTATCTGAAAACGCCAAAAAATGTGAACGTAAGAGAATTGCAAAAGAATTACATGATGGGATTATTAATCGCATATTTACTAGTAGATTTCACCTTATGCAACTTGATTGTATAAACAATGACCAAAAACAAGTACTAATATCAGAACTCCATAAAGCAGAACAAGAAATTAGTGAAATATCGCATCTACTAAATCAAGAAAAAATTACTGATTCGAATCCTTTTGACCAATTGCTTGAAGATTTAATTACAAATCAGCAAAACTCTTTTAATACTAAGTTTATTCTAAATATGGATAAAGACATTAATTGGGATAAGTTTACTAGCGAGGATAAATTAAATATTTATCGCATTTTTCAAGAAGCATTGCAAAACATAAATAAATACTCTAAAGCAACAATTGCTAATATTAAAATACTAAAAACGAAAAAGCCATCTATCGTAATTAAAATCAGTGATAATGGTATAGGCTTTGAAAAATTAGAAAAATATAGAGGTCAGGGTATAAAAAATATGAAAAGTAGAGCTAAAGACTTAAATGCTAACTTAAATATTAAGTCAATCCCTGATTTAGGAGTTAGCATTACTCTAGAGATAAAATATCCATAAGAGCCTTATTAAATAAGACTCCTATGGATATTTTTAATTATACTAATTTATTTGCAATCAAATATTCTGCTATTTGAACAGTATTAGTAGCAGCTCCTTTTCTAAGATTATCGGCTACAATCCAAAGATTTAAAGATTTTGGTTGAGTCTCATCTCTTCTAATTCGTCCTACAAACACATCATCTTTACCTTCAGCATACAGTGGCATAGGATAAGTATTTGTATCATTATTATCTTGTACCTTGATACCAGGAGTCTCATGTAATATTCTTCGCACGTCATTAATATCGTACTCATTCTCAAACTCAATATTTACAGACTCACTATGTCCACCAACAACAGGTATTCTCACAGCAGTAGCAGTTACTAAGACTGAGTCATCTTGTAATATTTTCTTTGTTTCTTTTACAAGTTTCATTTCTTCCTTAGTATAACCGTTATCTTCAAAAACATCACAATGTGGGATAGCATTTCTATGAATAGGGTAGTTATAAGCCATGTCTCCTTTTACATTTTGATATTCATTTTCTAATTGTTTTACAGCTTTTACCCCTGTCCCTGTAATAGATTGATATGTTGAAACAATGACTCTTTTAATCTTATATTTTTTATTTAAAGGAGCTAACACCATCACCAATTGAATTGTTGAACAATTAGGATTAGCAATAATTTTATCATCCACACCAAGCAATTCTGCATTAATCTCCGGAACTACTAATTTTTTAGTACTATCCATACGCCATGCAGAAGAATTATCAATTACTGTTGTTCCAACTTCTGCAAACTTAGGTGCCCATTCTTCAGAAATACTTCCACCAGCTGAAAATAACGCAATTTCAGGTTTCATCTTAATCGCCTCTTCCATAGATTTAACGGTATATTTCTTACCCTTAAATTCTATTTCCTTTCCTACTGATTTCTCTGAAGCAACTGGTATTAATTCAGAAACAGGAAAATTTCTCTCAGCTAATACTTTTAGCATGATTTCACCTACCATTCCGGTAGCCCCTACTACTGCTATTTTCATTTTTTTGGTTTTTAATTGAATAACAAATTTATTATATTACTTTCTATTAATCACATTCTACTTTTATATCTTTTATACTAATTGCATATCTTTTAATAACAGCTGAAGAGATACTCTTCCTTTCCAAAAATTCTCTTCAATAGTATAAACTATATCGAAAAATCTTCTATTAAGTAAATAGTCATGATATCGCCCAAAATGGAACCCTACAGCTACAAAAGAAATATCTTCTTTACCTCTTTGCTTGACAAAGAGCCTAAGATGTTCATTGTTTTTCCCCATAGTATACCCCGTTCCCATATCATAAACATTTTGACTTAAAAATACTGGACGCTCGTTACCTGGTCCAAAAGGTTCAAATTGCTTAAGTATTCGAATAAATTTACCTTGAATTAATGACAAATCGAGTATTGAATCTATTTCTATTTCAGGTATGAGATCTTTCTCTTCAATTGTATTAGAAACTACTTCTTCAAATTTTTGTTTAAACGACTCATAATGCTCTTTTTTTATAGTCATTCCTGCAGCATACTTATGCCCTCCAAATTGTATCAAATATTCTGAACATGACTCAAGAGCTTTATAAATATCAAAATTCTTAACTGAGCGAGCTGAAGCAGCTAAACAATCTCCACTATCTGTAAAAACAATAGTTGGACGATAATACGTTTCTATTAATCTAGATGCAACAATTCCAATCACCCCCTTATGCCAAGAAGAATCAAAGACAACTGTGGATTTGTTATTTATCTCTTTATTTTCAATAATTTGTACTAAAGCCTTCTCTGTTATAGCTTGATCAATCGTACGGCGTTCTTCATTAACAGTTATGATAGCAGTAGCGCTTTCTAATGCTTCAGAGTAAGTAAACTTTGTTAATAAATCTACTGCATATTTTCCATGTTCTAATCTACCTACAGCATTTATCTTTGGTGCTACTTTAAAAATTATATCAGAAATAGAATAATAATCTTGTTTATAGAAAGATAATAAAGCCTTAATACCTGGACGTGGATTTTCGTTAATCACCTTTAATCCATAATAGGCTAAAACCCTATTCTCACCAATTATTGGAACGACATCTGCTACTATAGCAGTTACCACTAAATCTAAATAAGGGATGAGATTTTCAATTCCCTCTCCTCTACTAATTGCAATCGCTTCGATTAACTTAAAGCCTACACCACATCCGCATAATTCTTTAAATGGATAAGAGCAATCTTCTCGTTTTGGGTCTAATATTGCACTTGCATTAGGCAGTTCTTCACCTGGTAAATGATGATCACAGATTACAAAATCTATACCCAACTCTTTTGCATAAGCAATCTCTTCTATTGATTTAATACCACAATCAATTGAGATGATAAGCTTCACATCTTGATTTGAGGCATAATCTATCCCTTGATAAGAAATACCATACCCCTCAGCATAGCGATCAGGTATATAAGTCTCTACATTATTATACTCTTTATGTATAAATGAATATAGTAAAGCAACGGAAGTGGTACCATCTACATCGTAATCACCAAATATTAAAATTCGTTCATTATCCTGAATTGCTCTTTCAATACGTTCTACTGCCTTATCCATATCCTTCATAAGAAAAGGATCATGTAGATTATCTAATGACGGACGGAAAAACAAACGTGCCTCTTCAAAAGTAGTTATACCTCGCTGAACTAATAATTTCGCTATTACTTCATCAACTTGTAATTCCTCTTTTAATTTATTTACGACACTTTTATCTATCTCAGGCTTTAATTTCCAACGCATTAATTAATTATTATGGTAATGAATACTTGTTTCTATTTCTGCAAATGCTTTAAACATATTCATAACACCACAATATTTCTCAATAGATAAATTAACAGCACGTTCTAATTTAGCTTCATCCAAATTATTACCGTAAAAATGGTATTCAACTTTTACTTTATTATAAGTAGCTGGTTCTTCATCTGTCAAAAAACCTTCTGTTTCAATTTTAAAATCATCGACATCTAATCTCATCTTTTTGATAAGATGCCCTACATCCAAACCACTGCAACCAGCAAGGGCTGTTAACATTAAAGCTTTTGGTCTCAAACCTTTATTATCCCCACCATTCTCTGGTCCAGCATCTATTCTAACTGTGGCTCCACTTGGGTTAGTAGATTCAAACTGCATATTTTCAATCCAAGTTGTTGTAACTTTATGTGTCATAATATATTGGTTTTTATCAAATGTATCAAAAAAAAGTCAATGTATCACGCGTACTAACGCGTTATACATTGACCTTAACATATTTTATAAATAATCTTTCTTATTTACTTTTTCCTGCTACAATTACGACAATTTCTCCTTTTGCTGGCTTTGCCTCAAAATGAGCTAGAACATCAACAACAGACCCTCTCACTGTCTCTTCATGCAACTTAGATAATTCTCTAGAAACTGAGATAGATCGATCCTCTCCAAAATATTCTATAAACTCTTGTAAAGTTTTTATCAACTTATGAGGAGAAACATAAATAATCATAGTTCTTGTTTCTTCTGCTAATTGAAGATATCGTGTTTGTCTACCTTTTTTATCAGGTAAAAAACCTTCAAATACAAACTTATCATTTGGTAAACCACTATTTACTAAAGCTGGCACAAACGCCGTAGCACCTGGCAAACATTCTACTTCTACTCCATTTTCCACACATGCTCGTGTTAATAAAAAACCTGGATCTGAAATCGCAGGAGTACCAGCATCAGAAATCAAAGCAAACATTTCACCCCCTTGTATTCTCTTAACGATACCCTCTACAGTTTTATGCTCATTGTGCATATGATGACTTGTCATTGGAGTTTCTATCTCAAAATGTTTAAGAAGTTTTCCACTGTTACGAGTATCTTCTGCTAAAATATAATCTACTTCTTTCAAAACTTTGATCGCACGAAAAGTCATGTCTTCTAAATTTCCTATTGGTGTAGGTACCAAGTATAATTTTCCCATATTAAATAAAACGTTTCTCTACTAACGCCATAAAGCGTTCTTCAAATTCTTCTTTTCCTTCCCAATTATTATACTCTGGTCTTACTAAATGGTCAATAAGACTCTTTGCCTCTTCAAATGTACTAACAGTATTTAACTGAGACAGTACTCTATTAAAATCTTCAGCACTTCCTCCAAATAAATTCTTTTCAAAAGCTATTCTATCATTCAACCCAACAACTATAGTAGTATTATAAATATCGTTTATTGTTGTAGGTTTAGATATTTTAGGCTCTCTTACAGGTGTCGATTCAAGATTAAATAGTGTGTTTTGAGCATTCTCTACATTATTATCTTCTTCTTTATCAACTTGCTCGATATTCAAATCATTTTGACTATTAATAACTTCTGAAATTGGATGATGTCTCGGTTCTTCTTTTTTCTCGTCTGATTTTGCATGTTGATCTACTCTTTGAAAATCTAAATCCATAAAATTAAAACCAGAAAAAGGATCATCTTCTTTTTGCATTGGATGTGAAGTAATATCTCTTTCAGCTATTTCACTCACATTACTATTTTCATCCTTATTACTATCCACTAATTTATTATCATCAAGAGAGCGAAAATCTTCTGTATTATCAGTAAAATAACCTTGTTCCAACTTATTCTCTTCAACTTCATCTTTCTTATTTAAGGCTTCATCTTTCTCGTAAGAATAATTGCTTTCAATATTATCACCTGTAAAAACAGAGATATTGATTTCACTAGAATTTACATCTACTTCTTCCGCACCTTTCTCTTCTGCATCTAAAGACTCCTCTTCATGTACAAACTCACTATTCACCAAATGATTGTGGTTTTTAGCAACCAATTCATTCTCATCATCTTCTTCCTCATCAAAAACATATTCATTACTTTCTTCTAATTCATCTAAAAATTCTTCTATCTCAGTAGTATTTTTTTCTACAACAAATGAATCTTCTTTAAATGTATCATGGTATGAAACCTCAATAGAAGGCATTTCTTCTTCATCTTCCATTATTTCAGGGGCAATCTTTTGAACTGCATCTAAAATCATTTCATCTGAATGATTCATTACAACTTCTTTTTCCGCCTCCACTACAATCGGATAATCTTCTTCAATTAAATCAGTTGGAATTTGGTGACGTTCAGTTTCAACTGAATAGCTTTGATTTGTTTCAATCGTCTTTCCAGCATAAAAAGCATCTAGTCTTGTCTCTAGTTCCTCAGCAGACACATCGTTAATTAGTCCTTTTTCAAAGTTTTCTTGATAAAACTTTAGTATTAGTAACTTCTCGTAAATATCTTTAGCTTCTTTCAAAAGATTATTAACATCTTTATTCTTCATCTGTAAAACACGATGGGCTAAACTGAGTAATTCTCCTTCTAAGACTTTCTTCATAACTTTTAATTTGGATTAGTAAATTCCCTAGCTTTTTTTGATAAATTTGCACTTGTACAAAATAACAAAAAAAAACTGCTGATTTCAGCTTGAAATTTACAAAATGTTTCTCGAAAATCCCGTTAATCACAAAGAACAATTTGGTTGGATTGAAGTTATTTGTGGTTCAATGTTTTCTGGTAAGACAGAAGAACTGATCCGCAGATTAAAAAGAGCTCAATTTGCCAAGCAGAGAGTTGAAATTTTCAAACCTGCAATAGATACCCGTTACGACGAAGAATATGTAGTATCACATGATTCCAATGAGATACGCTCTACACCCGTTCCTGCTGCTGCCAATATTCGTATATTGGGAGATGGTTGTGATGTGGTGGGAATAGATGAAGCACAATTCTTTGATGACGAAATTATAAGTGTATGTAATGATTTAGCTAATTCAGGTGTTAGAGTAATTGTAGCAGGTCTAGATATGGACTTTAAGGGTAATCCATTTGGTCCTATGCCAGCATTAATGGCAACTGCTGAATATGTTACCAAAGTTCATGCTATATGTACTAGAACAGGAAATCTTGCTAATTACAGTTTTCGTAAGGCTGCTAGTGAAGATTTAGTGATGTTAGGCGAAACACAAGAATATGAACCATTAAGTAGAGCTGCATATTACAATGCAATGCGCGAAAATGAAAGAATAAAAAAAGAACAAAGAGAAAATACGACAAAGACAGATCTAAAAGACATATAATACTCAACTCAAGCCCCCTATGAAAAAAATAATCCAAATCTATATTGACTCTTACAAAGGATTGTCAACTGCTTCATGGATGTTAGCAATCGTAATGTTAATTAATAGATCTGGATCAATGGTACTTCCCTTTCTTGGCGTATACATGACTAAGGAGCTTAACTTTTCTCAACAAAATACTGGATATGTTCTTGCATGTTTTGGGATAGGATCTATTATTGGTACTACTGTTGGTGGTTGGGTAACTGACAAAATAGGAAATTACAAAGTACAATACATAAGTTTGCTAGCGAGTATACCTGTTTTTATTTTGTTACCTCACTTTACATCTGTATTAAGTCTAGCACTAATGATGCTATTGCAGAGTGCCGTAAGTGAAATGTTCAGACCTGCAAACTCTGTTGCCATTACGATGTATGCAAAACCCGAAAACATTACACGTGCATTCTCTTTAAACCGTATGGCAGTAAACTTAGGTTTTTCTATTGGACCTGCGATGGGCGGTATATTAGCAGCAATTTCTTATACTCTACTATTTTATGTAAATGCCACTGCAGCTTTTATTGCTGCTATTGTTTTTATTTACTTTTTTAGAGGTAGAAAGACAAACAAAGAGCTGCTTCTAGAACAAGAATCTCTTGAAGAACTAAACGAGGTAAAAGATGTAAGTAATAAATCACCATATAAAGATAAAATGTTCTTGATATATAGTGTTTTCTGTACGCTATATTCAATCGCATTCTTACAGCTTTTCAGTACATTGCCGCTATTCTATGAAGAAATAGTAGGAATGAATGAAGTTCAGATTGGTTTAGTATTAGGGTATAGTGGTTTATTAATTTTCCTTACCGAAATGCTATTAGTTTACCTTGCAGAACGCGTATTTACAATAAAAGAAACTATTTTTTACGGAGTACTTATTAGTGCTCTTGGTTATGGTATCTTAGCTTTTGATCATTCCCTAATCACTATTTATATCTCAATGACAATCTTATGCGCTTCTGAAATGCTAGCAATGCCATTTACATCTACTGTGACTGCAATGCGTGCAGGTAATAAAAGTAAAGGAGCTTATATGGGGGTAAATGGGCTTACTTTTGCAATAGGATTTATTATTTCTCCTTTATTGGGCACTAAAGTAGCTGCTGTATTTGGTTACAATACCTTGTGGATTGGAACAGCTGCTTTGGTTTTCATAGCTGCTTTAGGTTTAAAATACTCTGTAAAGAGAATGATAGCAGAATAGTAGTATTGTTATTTAGGCATCCTCATTTTAAAAATATTTCTGTCTCAAGCAACAATAAAGGGGGCAGAAATTCATTAATAATTCAAATCAATAGTTCTATCTGAAAGAACGATTTTAATTATAAATAGTGTCTAGTGTAAACTAAGAAGCTATTATAGATTATCAGGTCGTCTTGACTTTTTTAAAATAAAAAGGGGTATAGAAATTTGTACCTCTAATTGGATAAAATTTACAACCCTTTATATCAAATACTCCACTAAGATAGTACAGAATTAGATATAACTGTTTATTTACTGCTTCCCAAAAGAGGATTTAAATCAAAATCTCCACTTATCATAATTCCCACTTTATGAGATAGTTAATGCTATATAATTTAAGCTAAAAAGTCAAGGTAACTTGATCTTATTATGCTCGCCCATTTCATTGCAGCTGTTTAATTATTCAAAGGTTTTTTAGAATAGAAATGCCTAAAATAATTTGTGGAATTAAGTATTCCACATATTCCTTTATTACTATAGACGATATGATTTTTTCAACAATGCGTCAACAGTTCTTCAAGATTCCTTCAATAACCAGCCTTCTATATGGAGCAATCATGGAGAAGTGTTGAAGAACTGTTGAAGGATTAAGCTCTAATGCTTATGAATACTGGCTTTAGAAGGCATTCAAATTTTAACTCAATAAATTACTCTTAAATTAACATACTGTAATTTAACTAGATATGTTTTTTAGGATAAAAAAAAGTGAGGTGGTTTTTTGTTTTGCTCAGATAATTAAAGTGTTTACAGAAAACCTCATAAACTACTGATAAGAAAAGGAAGGATCTATTTGATATAGAAATCTATTTTTGTAGATATAGCTAATCAATTAACTAATACTGAAATACCCTTATCAGCGTTATTTTGTTAATGTTGGTTTTGATTCACAGAATCATAAAAAGTTAGAGATAAGAAATAATAGATAACATCTGTGCTAATAAACGAAAAGGGCAAGATAATGAATACAAGCATTCTGATAAAAAATAGACAAAGAAAGATATGCTATTGAAAGAACAAAGACTTGCTTAGGCAGCTTTCATTGTTTTTTCAATATATTCGATATCACAATACCTAGTTGGATGCCATGGAATTTCATGGCTTTTATCGCTATAAGTATAAAGAAATTTTAGAAACTAAAAAGTCAATATGACTTCTATACCTAATTGTTAATCTTTTTTTCCATTTTCAAAAAGGAATAAACACCACCATTAGTTTTATTTTCAAACTGACCTACTACATTGAATCCAAATTTGCTATATAATTTTATTGCTCTTTTATTAAATTCTGCAACAGCTATGAGTAGGCGATTAACTCCTTTTTTAGTATAAAAAGACCACTCGATATACTTCAATAATTCATACCCATAACCATTTCCTATGTACTTAGGATTAATTCCGAAACCAAATTCTGCTGTTTCATTATCTAATAAATCATACATAAAAAAAGCAAATATCCCTTTGAGTCCAGGCTTTTCGACTGTAAAAGTATTTTGTCCCCTAATTTCGGGATTTATAAATTCTTCCAGATCCTCTTCGTCTTCTGTCATATCATAAAAACTAAGTTCCCCAGGGTATTTCCAATTATAGGCAATATCCTCTGCTTCTTCCTGATTCATTATTCTAAATAAAAAATCTTCCTCTTTTACCATAAAACTATATCTGTAAAAAACATCTTAAATTAATCGCGACAATGTACCTAAAATTTTAAAATACAGAAAATAATAAAGCCATTTAATATACATGTTATGCAATAAAAAAATATAAAGACTATAATAATTCTCTAAATGTACTCAACCAGCTTTTTAATAACCTAGCCCTTGATTGAATAAATTCTTACATTTGGTTATATCTTAAATCACTAAAACTTTACAATGAAAAATACAGCAACAATTACATCTCAAATAGTAGATAAAGTAGGAGTAATTTCTTTTTATAATCCCGCAAGTAATTCATTTCCTAGTTTACAATTAAAACAACTAACTGATAAGATTACTGAATTAAGTAAAAATGATTCCATTACTACAATTATTTTAAAGAGTGAAGGAACTGGTGCTTTTTGTGCTGGAGCATCTTTTGACGAGCTATTATCAATAAAAAACACGAGTGAAGGTACACAGTTTTTTTCAGGTTTTGCATCAGTTATCAACGCCATGCGAAAAAGTACAAAAATATTTATCGGCAGAATTCATGGAAAAGCCGTAGGCGGAGGAGTAGGTCTTGCGGCAGCTTGCGATTATTGCTTTGCCACTGATGCAGCAGCAATAAAATTATCTGAATTAGCTATTGGTATAGGCCCTTTTGTTATAGAGCCAGCTGTATCACGCAAAATAGGAAAAACTGCATTTACAGAAATGTCTTTAGCTGCACATGAATGGAAGTCTGCATCTTGGGCACATACAAATGGGTTATATAGTGAATTATATAAGACTACTGAACGTATGGATACTGAATTATATGATTTTGCAAAAAGAATAAGTCAATATAACCCTAATGCATTACTAGAAATGAAAAAAATATTCTGGGAAGGCACATCACATTGGAATGAATTACTACTAGAAAGAGCAGAAATATCAGGAAAACTAGTTCTTTCAGACTTCACAATAAAAGCCTTAAATCAATTTAAAAAACAAAAATAATTACAATAAATTATCAAAAATCATAGTTATATTTGATAAAACTTTTTAACTATGAATAGGTACTTTTTATTATTATTAACACTATTACTATTAAATCTACCTGCATTTTCTAGTAATAGTGTTGATAGAATAAAAGATAAAAAACAGAGAACTGCTCATTTTGAGAGCAAAATGTTTAGCCATCTAAACATATCAGCAGGTATCACTTCTCTTGGATTAACACTAGAAGCTACTACTCCAATCCATCACAACCTAAAACTAAGAGGTGGTTTAGATTTTTTCAATTATACTACAAACAACTTTACTATCGATTTAGAAGATACTTCTGGAGCCTTTTATGAAGCCTTTGGTTTCACTCCTGATTTACGTACAAAAGGTGATATTAAACTATTCCACACCCATGTATTAGTAGACTATTACCCTTTTAAAAAAGGAATATTATACTTAACAGGAGGCGTATACTTGGGTACAAGTAAAATAAAAGTCAAAGGTCAATTACAAGATGACCAAGGCAGAGTAGTAGATCTTTTAAATGGTGAAGAGTGGCCTACAATAGACTTTGATGGCCACATCATAGACCTTAACCATGGCGTTTTAGATGCAGAACTAAAATTAGGGAATACTATCAAACCCTATTTTGGAATTGGTTTAGGAAGATCTGTATCAAAAAGAAGATTAGGATTCAAGTTTGAAATAGGAGCTATCTATCAAGGTGAGTATACTTTAAGACAAAATAATAAAACTATTATTACTAGTAATGAAGCTACAGCATATGTAGAAGATTCTCACAAATATACTAAATGGTTAAAATGGTGGCCTAAAGTAGCATTTCAATTGAACTACAGAATATTTTAATCAAAAAAAATATGAAAAAATTATATTTAAGTTCCCTAGTAATCACTTTGTTATTTTCTTGTGAAATATTTGCGCAGATGGAGCCGATTTTTGAACCTATTCCAGTACATAAGCATTACACAGATATAGCTTTCAGCGAATATTCAGTAAAAATTGGTGCTACATCTATGGGGATTACAGCCGAAGTAATGACACCTCTTAATAGTAATTTCAGTTTAAGGGCTGGAATAAATTATTTCACCTATAATTCAAAATACTATGAAAATAGTATAAATGACCCACATGGAGATTTACGACTAGCATTTGGATACAAACCTGATTTAAAAATGAAAGGAAAACTACATATGTTTCACGGACATGTCCTAGTTGACTACTACCCTATACCGGAAGGTTTATTCTTTTTATCCGGTGGAATGTATGTTGGAAAAAACAGAGTGGACTTAAGTGGTTATCTAATTGATAGAAATGGTGATCCTGCAATTCCCAAAGATGGAGAATGGCCTTCACTAGACTTTCAAGGTCATGAAATAAAAATAGTAAACGGAAATGTAGATGCAGTTGTTGACATTGGAAATGTCATAAAACCATACTTTGGTTTTGGGCTTGGTCGAAAAATATCAAATAAAAGAATAGGATTTACATTTGAACTTGGGATGATGTATCAAGGTGATTATGTTATAAAACAAAACGGAATCAGAGTGGGCGATTATAATGCATTAAATGTGGATTATGAAGATGATAAAGCTGAAAAATGGTTAAAAAGAGCACGTTGGTGGCCTAAAATAGCTTTTCAATTAAATTATAGAATATTTTAAACCTATTTATTTTAGACAATTACTAAGAATTAAACATAAAAAAGCTTCTCGTAAACATAGATACGAGAGGCTTTTTTTTCATTACCTTTGTCAAAATTTTTAGTTATGCCTAAGATTAGAATCACAAAACAATTTACATTTGAAACAGGTCACGCATTATTTGGCTATGATGGCAAATGTAGAAACGTACATGGACATAGTTACAAATTAGCTGTCACAGTAATTGGTTCGCCAATTGAAGACAATAATAATGTAAAGTATGGGATGGTCATCGACTTTGGAGATTTAAAAAAAATAGTAAAAGAAGAAATAGTAGATATATTTGATCACGCAACAGTTTTCAATAAGAATACTCCTCACATAGAATTAGCAAAAGAATTACAAGAGCGAGGACATCATGTCATATTAGTAGACTACCAACCGACTAGCGAGAATATGGTAATAGATTTTGCTAGTAAAATTAAGTCTAGACTTCCTGAAAGCATAGAATTATTTGCACTGCGTTTACAAGAAACAGATTCTTCATACGCAGAATGGTATCAATCTGATAATATCTAGAATTTGGAAATAACAATCAACACAAATAAAAGTATTTATTTCGCCTCTGATCAACACTTTGGCGCTCCTACTCGTGAGAAAAGTCTTCCTAGAGAAGAGATATTCTTACAATGGTTACGCGAAAAAGAAGAAGATATGGGAGCCTTATTTATACTTGGTGACTTATTTGATTTTTGGTTTGAATATAAAACCGTAGTTCCTAAAGGATTCGTTAGAATACTAGGCAAACTTGCTGAAATAAAAGACAAAGGAATACCGGTTTACTTTTTCGTAGGTAATCATGACTTATGGATGGATGACTACTTTCAAAAAGAATTAGGCATTCCCGTTTTTCATGAACCAAAAATATTTAATATTAATAATACTAAATTCTTCATTGGACATGGGGATGGTTTAGGTCCAGGCGATTTAGGATATAAGCGTATGAAGAAGGTCTTTACTAATAGATTTTCTAAATGGCTTTTCAGATGGTTACATCCAGATATTGGAGTTCGCTTAGGTTCATATCTTTCTGTAAAGAATAAATTAATATCTGGAGATGAAGATGTAAAGTTCTTAGGTGAAGAAAGCGAATGGTTAGTACTTTACTCAAAAAGAAAACTTGAGACACAACATTATGATTACTTTGTTTTTGGTCATCGTCATTTACCAATGATTATTAATCTCAATGAAAAATCAAAATATATCAATTTAGGAGATTGGATTAATTATTTTACCTATGGTAAGTTTGATAGTAAGTTTCACCTTATTGAATATAAAAAAGAATTACAAGAAAA
>NZ_BAEX01000088.1 GCF_000246945.1 Myroides injenensis M09-0166 | reverse complement strand
TTTTTAAACAAAAAATACATAAAAATAAGTGTAATATATTGATTTATATTTAATTAAGTTGTTTTTAAGGGGCGACTAAATATCAAAAAAGTAAAGCTAAACTAATACATTGGATTGGCTTAAGTGAAAGCACGTACTACTTCAAGGGTTCTGGCAAGTCAAAAGGTAATAAAGCTACTTTATTAACCTATCATAAAACCCAAGGTTGGGTTAACGAACAAACTGTTGTAGAGTCAATTAAAGAGCTTTTAAAGGGTGATTTTATGGATTGTGGTTACCGTATGATGAGCGAGTATCTTAAACGCGAAGGGTACACCATTAACCATAAAAAAGTATTTCGTATCATGAAAAGCGCCAAACTTTTACAAACTCGTATAACTAGAGATCATTCGAATAAGAAGTACGTTAAGCATCGTAAAGTAAAGACTACAAGACCCTTAGAGTGTATTGAAATGGACATTAAGATGGTATGGATACCACAAAAAGGTAAAAATGCTTATTTACTTTCTGTAATTGATGTACACAGTCGTAGAATATTAAAAGACTACTTCAGCTTTAATATTAAGCAGAAGCAGGTAATAGAATTATTGTCAGGGCTTTTTGAAGAGTTAGATTACCCTAAAAATGTGGTTATTAGATCGGATAATGGTAGTCAATTTATTGCCAAGAATGTAAGAGAATATCTTTCCTTAGTAGGTGTATCACAAGAATTTACACACGTAGCAACACCAGAGGAAAATGCCCACATAGAAGCCTATCACGGTACTTTAAAAAGAGAGGTTTTTACTAAATTTGAATACTTTACTTTTGGACAAATAGAACAAATATTAAAGAAGTACGTAGTATTTTATAATAACAAAAGACTACATGGTTTGCTTGGAAAAATCACTCCAATGGAGAAATGGGAAAAGGACAAACACTTGATTTGTAGCAGAGAAAAAGTAACCTAAAACATTATACTTTAAAAATTTAAAAATACTCTAGGTTTATAGGGGTCAAAACATTAATTAACTGTATTTTTTTTATTTAAATAATTTTAAATACTATAATTTATTTTAAATATGTAAACTTATAATTTTAATTTTATTTTATAAATTATAGTTTTTAAATCTTTAATGTGTTGTGTTTTATATATTTATGTGTTTTTTAAATAGTAGTTTTAATTTATAATTATTATAAAGTATTTGTAAAATTGTGTTTGTCTATTTGTAGTTTTTTATAAGCATGTGATATTTGCAAACCTCTTAATAAAACATATCACAACACTTTACTACATGAAAAAATACTTTACAAAACTTTTGTTTTTGCTAATTGTCTTTTGCTCAACTATTATAGTAATTGGACAAAATAAAAGTGAAAAACACATTATTGAACATAGAGAAAATGCTAAAAATCAATTAGACAAACCCTATGTGGTACTAATTTCTATAGATGGCTTTCGTTTTGATTATACCCAGCGTTTTAAGACAGCTTTCATAGATCAGTTTGCTAAACAAGGGGTATCGGCGCCTTATATGTTAACTTGTTATCCATCTGCTACATTTGCGAACCATTACTCAATTGTTACAGGCTTATATCCTTCACATCATGGAGTGGTGGGAAATAATATGTATGATGCAAATACAAACGAGAATTATTCCATTAGAAATCCCCAAGCTGTCAAGGACTCTAAATGGTATGGTGGAACGCCACTATGGGTACTGGCTGAAGAACAAGGAATGTTAAGCGCTTGTTATTTTTGGCCTGGTTCTGAAGCAGATATTAAACAAACTAGACCGACTTATTACTATGATTATAATGAAACGGTAACGATAAATCAAAGAATAGACGAGCTTGTAAATTGGTTAGAATTGCCAAAAGAGAAAAGACCGCATCTTATTACTTTTTATTTGCCTGAAGTAGATCAAGCTGGACATTTATTTGGTCCCAATTCTCCAATTACTGCACTTGCTGCTCAATATATTGATTTGGCTGTAGAAAAATTAGTTGAGAGGCTTTCTGAAACAGGCCTACCAATTAATTTTATAATTCTCTCTGACCATGGTATGCTAGCACTGAGTCAAGAAAAACTCTTATCACTTCCAACTCTTCTTGATAATCAGGAGATTAATGTGGTAGAAAATGGGAGTTATCTCAGTGTTTTTGTAAAGGATAAAAAACATGTAGGTACTTGGTTTGACAAGCTTGTGGCTAATGTGAACTTAGCTACTATGAATGTTTATATGAAAGATGATTTGCCAGCTAATTATCACTTCTCTACTAAGGATGATTATTTT
Organism: Myroides injenensis M09-0166; assembly: GCF_000246945.1. Classification (GTDB taxonomy): domain Bacteria; phylum Bacteroidota; class Bacteroidia; order Flavobacteriales; family Flavobacteriaceae; genus Flavobacterium; species Flavobacterium injenense. Next base: position 12,834 of record NZ_BAEX01000088.1, on the reverse strand, counting down.
AATAGAATAGGAGATATTCTCATTACGGCTAAAGCTCCTTACTATTTTACAAAAACAAGAGCTGCTGGTGGTCATGGTTATGATCCATTAGAGGTAAAAGAAATGCAAGCAATGTTCATGGCTAAAGGAGTGAATATTAAAAGTGGTATAGAGTTACAGCCTTTTGAGAATATTGATGTATATCCTTTTGTTGCTAGTTTATTAGGTTTGAAAATTAATGAGAAGATAGATGGAAGTAATTATCTGATTAATAATGCAACAAAGTAAAGGTTCTTGTTTACAGTAGTTTGCCATTATTGTTTAATTAATTTCTTGCATTTTTATGAAAACTGTTTATCTCAAAGATTTAAATAAAGTAGAAACTTTTAATCAATATAATCAATTAGCAGTCGCTATAGAAAAGGCGAGATCTCGTGGGCGACGTCATTTATATCTAAATACTTTGCCGTATGAGATACATATGAGATTAATCTTCGAAAATTATGAAATTAGAAAGATTGTTAAGAAAGTACCTCATTTTTGGTTTGTCAAAAAAAAGGTTAAGTGTTATAGCATCAAACTCCCGTGAAATTTAATTACTTTTTTTATCCTATGTTTCCTGTAGCTTTATAGAATTGAGTTAGTTAGTACTATTTTTATTTATTATAAAAGTTTCTGTTTGTTGAAAAGGTAGCAAATAACTCAACATTGTAAAGGTACTGTAATTGAGTTGCTTTATTAGTTTTCTATAAAGATGTATACTACAGGATTGTTTATCTGGGAGGAAGTTTATTTACTTCTAGCATTGATAGCACCTTAGCCAATTAAGGCTAAGGTGTTGTTTTATAATAGGAACTCTAAGGTTTTATCTAAAATAAAATAGCCATAGCTAGGTAAGGGGCTCAACAAGAGAAAAGATGTACTTTTTATTTATAATGTTGATTTAAAGATATATGTGTGTAGATAGTGAGTTGTGTTTTATTACTTTATCTATTTTATTTTAATTTTTAACTTATTTTATAAATAGTTGTATAAGTGGATTAATCCAGATTTATTCATTTTACAGGTGTTTTAATAACGATTTTATATCTAGTATTTGAGATATGAATAATTGATGTGTGGATATTTTACTTATTTAGGTTGTTTTTTGTTAAATAAACTAGTTATTTATTAGTAATTTGTTTGTTGTTTTAACTATATAGTGATAAACATTTATTTTTATATATTAGTTGTATTTTAGTAGCAGATAGTCTAAACTATAATCATTCAAGATTGTATTTTAGACAATTAGCAAGAGAACTGACAATTACAAATATCTACTTATTTAAACACTATAGGGTATCAGAATTTTATGGAAACTACAATTTTAGAAAAAGCAACAGCAATGTTTTTAAAACAGGGATATAAAACAGTGACGATGGATGATATTTCATCTGAGTTAAATATCTCTAAGCGTACCCTTTATGAATACTACTCCTCAAAATCAGAGCTTATTGAAAAAAGTTTAACTTATGTAAATAAGCAATTTTTAAATCAATTGGAAAGTATAATAGCATTAAAGCAAGATGCATTACAGGAAATGTTTTCACTACATCATGATACACAAAAAATCTTTGAAATTGACTCATCTGCTGCTGCCTATGAACTTCATAAGTACTATCCTAAGCTTGGCAATAAACAAAAGAAGTACTATAAGAAAAAGTATGTAGCTTTAATTAAAAAGAATCTAGAAAAGGGAATAAAAGAAGGAGTATATCGCTCAGATTTTGATATAGATTTTGTATCTGTATTTATGATTGTATCATTTAGTGCTATAAATGATTTAGATTATTTTCCAGAGAGTGAGTATGAACACAATGACAAAAGGGACTTGCATCTAGAGTATCATATGCGAAGTATTATTTCGCCAAAAGGTATGAAACCACTTGAGGCTTTATTAAAAAGACTTTAATTAATGTTTTTATATTTTATTGAAAGGGCTGTCCTTTTTGAGACAGCCCCCTTTCTTTTATAAAATAGATTGAATTTTTCTTTTGGCGATAAAAGCATCAATAACAGAGAAAATATGTTCACGATCTTTTTCTTCAAACTTAGACACTTCTAAAATGCGTGTACTGGTATCTTTATCAATGCGTATGTTTTCTTTACCTGTTAAGTAGTCTAAAGAAATTTCTAAGATATCTGCTATTTTACGAGCAATATCAACGGAAGGGAATACCTCGTTTCTCTCGTATCTTCCCAATACATTTTTGTGAATATTTAATTGCGCAGCTAAGTCAGTTTGCGATATTTTTTTCTCTTTTCTCAAATCAGCCACTCTTGTTCCAAAATCCATAACAAACAACTTTATAAGTAAAAAAACCTTGATTATTGTTGAATAGCAAAAAGATTAAAACAAAATAGGTTCTTCAAAACTAAAAAAGTTTGCTAGATAAAACTAAAAGGTTTTTTTCACCTAAATAGGTGTCAAAAATATTTTTAAATTTTTATGGTATGGAAATAAGCGAGATAAAACAACAACTAACCATGGCAACGGTGCTGTATTATTACGGATTAAAAACAGACAATTAGAGCAGAATAAACTGTCCGTTCCAAGAGGACAAAACCCCTGAGTATGCAGGTATATTACAAAACGCATACAGCCTACTGTTTTAGTTCCAACTGTAAAAACCCATGGTGAAAAGTATGGACGTGATAGATTTTATAATGCACAAAGAAAACGCAACCAAAGCCGAAGCGATAAATAAAGTCAAAGAAATTATAGGTTACACAGCACCAACAGCAAAGAAAACTACCAACCTGAATTAAGCCGAGTGCAGTTTTTAGGCAATATATACCTAAGAGTATTGTAAAGTAAAAACTGTCTTGATATACAACCGTATGCCGAGTAGTGTAAGAGGTCGGCTGAATAAATAGTCTTCAACCTACTAATTGATTTTAATAGATATGTAATTGTGAAGGTTTACTTTTCTCCATTTTTTTGATTTTAAACGAAAACAGTTAATAGGGTATTTTGATCGTTTTAAGCAGAAAAAATGTCGCTTGCGGAAAACTTTAACATTTACAGCGATACTTTTTAGCTCAAAAAAGGACTTTTTTTGATGTTATTTATATTGGTTATTAATAAGTTAGACTTAATGTGCATTTTTTTGTCAATAATTTGCACAAAATGAACGCTTGTAAATACCTTTGTATTTTAATTCAATCTAAATAAAATGAAAAGAGTTTACGTTTTAGCTGGTGTCTTGATGGCATCTTTATTAACATTTTCTTGTTCTAGTTCGGATGATAATAATGTTACGAATCCTGAAATAGAAGTAGGACCAACAAAAGATTTATCTCTAAGTGAGGTTGTTATCGGACAACGAGGAGGTAAACAATTAAATTACAATTCTGAGTTCCCCATCTCATTTGTAAGTACACTTTCTGATAAAGAAGATACTATTGCTTTAGTTAAAGTAGCTCTGAAGGATGGTGAAGTAGAAATAGTAAGTCAAGAGTTTAAAGATGTGGATAGCGAATTTTATGAAACTATTACGCTCTCTAGCGATGAGTATTCTTTAAAAGATAATACTTCTTATACCTTACAATTAGTTGTAAAGTCTAAAAATGGTTTAGAGAAAACTATTGAAGAGCAAGTTCGTTTTGTTAATTTCTATATTGAGAATGTAGAGGTTATGAGTTATGACAATCGCAATGATTATCCTAATCAACTATTTTTAAATTCTTCAAATGGTAGTTTACAGTTTTTGGATGTACACTACGAGGGAGAACTGAAAGAAGTTCGTTATTTTTATGAAAATAAAAGTAATCCTGCTAAAAGTTTTTACGTGAATACTAATGTAAAAGATTTTAAAAACGATGAGGAGAATCTTGTGTATCTATCTGTATCAAAAGATAATCAGCTAGATGAAAATGGCAAAGCTTATATCATAGAGTCTGGAGATTATAATCTTTATTTACAGTATAAAACAAATGATACTTTCTTTGAGCCAATACTGCTTAAAAGCAATATTAAAATTAACGATCCACTAGTTAAATATGATTTAAAACAGTTTGTCGTAGCTTCAGATAAAGAATTCACAAATATTGGTAAATATACCTTTACTAACTCAGTTAGTATGAGATTTTATATCAAAGGATTAAAAGAATTAATGCTAGGTAATGAAGGAATACGTTCTATTGGTTTTAGAGTTGTAAACACAGAGAATAATACTATTAATGCAAGTGGCCAGAATTTTATCTTTAGTGGTGATACTGAAAAGGATTTATTAGATAGCTATTTGTTTCAATTTAACTATAGAGCAGATTTATCTACTTTTGACACTTATGTTGATATAGATTATTCAAATGGAGCGAGCGAGTCGATTAATCTTGGAAAAATAACTAGAGATGAAAAATAATAGTCTATCATTTCGCAGTCTATTTTCTGTTTTCTTATTATCGTTTGTACTTATGCTTACTAGCTGTAGTTCAGATTCTAATGATGATATAGATGTATCTGGACTCTCTGAGGTAAAAAAAGAAGCTATTGAAAAAATAGAAAATGCTACTAATCTAACAAAAGAAGAGAAGAAGGATTTTAAAAACGAGATAGCAGATGTTCAGGATGAAGCAGTTGTAGATGTCTTAGCTAAAGCGAATACTTATCTACCAGTTTCTTTTAAAAATTTAGAATTTATAACTGTAGAAAAAAATGTAGTTATAGATGGGAAAGAGACAGGGTGGAAAGATGTAAAAACATTAGAAGATGATCAACAGACTGTATTTCAATTTATAACTAATACAGCCATAAGAGGGAAGTTTTACATTGATGCATCAAGAATTGCAGAGTATAAACATACATATGATATTGTAATAGGGGATAAGTACGATTATAACAGAGAGAAGAAAACAGTAGTAATGACAATCTCTTCGCTAAAGTTTACCTATGAGATAACAGGTTACAATCATGCTAATAAACAGATTTTACTTCACTTTATTCATTATAATAATGGAAATGATTTTCCAGCTGGAATCCCTTATTTTTATGAAGGTCCACTAAAAGATCGTTATATACAACATATCTATACGATCAAAATGAACATAAATGAATTAGCAACAAGTTAATCTTATTATGTTGTAATTTATTTAATTCCACTAGCGTTTTATAATTTAGGCTATCATTAGTCTATTTGAAATATTATTTCTAATCTTTAAAAGGAGAGGCTTCTAGCTTCTCCTTTTTTGTTGTGTGCCCAGTATGGGCAATAACTCTAGGGTGCAAGTCCCGAACACACCTTTACAGTGGGAAGTGTTAGCTATGGCTCTTACTTCATAAAGAGTTTTTATTAAACTCGTTAGCAAAAGGGATGTATAAACCTCAGGGAGTACGCAGAGTAGGAATCCCCACAGTTATTGATAGATTAGTACAGCAAAGTATCTCACAAGTATTATCTCGGATATACGAACGTTATTTTCATTCAAGTAGTCACGGATTTAGACCTCAAAGAGGATGTCACACAGCATTGAAACAGGCGAAGAGACATCTGAATGATAAGTACCACTACGTAGTGGACTTAGATTTAGAAAAGTTCTTCGATACAGTCAGTCATAGCCGGTTAATAGAACTTCTGTCAAAACGAGTAAAAGACCCACGTGTAATCTCACTTATACATAAGTATCTAAACTCTAGGGTGATTATAAATGGAAAATACGAACAGAGTACGCAAGGAGTTGTTCAAGGAGGACCTCTCTGCCCATTACTGAGTAATATCATGCTTGATGAACTCGATATGGAGCTCGAAAGACGTGGACATCGATTTGTTCGCTATACAGACACTGTTTAATCTTCTGTAAGAGTAAGAGAGCGTGCGAACGTGTAAAAGAGAGTATAACTCTATTTATAGAAACAGTACTGCACTTAAAAGTCAATAAAGATAAAACTACTATAGGATATACTCAAGGAAAAAAATTCTTAGGATACAGTTTTTATGTCAATAAAAACAAACAGTGGGAACTATGTGTTCATGCAAAGAGTTATAATAAACTCAAAGAAACATTAAAGATGTTTGTAACAGGTTAGATGTCCTATTTCAAGTTAGCGAATATGTCAGATAAGATTAAGCGTATAGATAAATGGCTTCGGTCAAGAATACGGATATTTATACGGAAGAATTGGAAGAGTAAGGGATTAAGCTACACCAATCTTAAAAAGATAGGTGTTAAAGCTAATCAAACTTATCAATGGGCTAATACCTGAAAGGGGTATTGTCGTGTAGCCTTGATTCCTGTTTTAAAAACATCATTGAATATTCGGGTTCTAAGGAAAGCAGGATATACATTTCTGAATGACATTTACCTAAAAGTATCGTAAATTAACAACCGCCATGGTACGGATCCGTATGCCTGGTGGTGTGAGAGGTCGGGTGAAGAAATAATCTTCAGCCTCCTACTCGATTGTCTAAAGTAAGTTTTGATTCTTATTAGAAACTACAATTACAGATAAATAAGTATTTTTGTAATAAATAACTAGAGTTAATGGTAATTATTGAAACAGATCGACTTTTGTTAAGACAGTATAAACAAGATGATTTAAACGCTTTTGTAAGTTTAAATAGTGATGAAATGGTAATGCGCTATTTCTTAGATACAAAGACTGCTCAAGAGTCTAAGTTAATGATGTTAAAATTACAAGAAGATATCGCTAAAAATGGATATGGAGTATTTGCAGTAGAGCTTAAGCAAACCCATGAATTTATTGGTTTTGTAGGTCTTAGTGAGGTTGTTTTTGACGTGGATTTTGCCCCGGCCGTGGAAATAGTATGGAGATTGCTTCCTGAGTATTGGAATAAAGGATTTGCCTCTGAGGCAGCCAAGGCATGCTTAAAATTTGCTAAAGAAAACTTGCCATTCGATAAGATATATGCTTTTACTACAGTGGTTAATAAATCTTCAGAAAAAGTTATGCTTAAAATAGGAATGGAATATTTATATAATTTTAATCATCCACTTGTTCCTAAAGATCATCCTTTGCTAGAGCATAAACTATATGTTATGAATTTTATAAAGAAAAATTAGTGTTTAAATAACTCGAGTGAGAGTTAAAATAATTATTGTTTTCTTAAAAGCATAGGCATTTGTAAACCTTCTTTATTATACATAATAGGAATAATGTATTTGTTATCTTCTTTTATTGTTCTTTGATTGATATTATCTTTAATCGAAAGAATTCCCCAAGGCAAGCCAGGGGGGGGGGAAGGAAAAGTTTGAAAGACGGATGGTTTTTCAAAACACTTTGAAAAAGTGTAAATTATCAGGATGATGAGCATATTTATAAGAGTCATAGCAAGACGTTACTATTGTACCATACAGAGTATTTTCTATGAAATATAGGCGTAAGGTACTTACAGATGAATCAGGTCTTAGGTTGGTGAAAGTTTGTGAGGGAATATCAGAGAGATATGAGATAGCTTTTTGGGATATAGGCTATGAATCAGATCACGTTTATTTTTTGATATAAAGTGTATCAAGTTTGTCATTAAGTCAAATAGTACGGATAATAAAGAGTATTACAGCTGGTGAAATGTTCCGTTTTCACCCAGAAATAAAGCAATTATTATAAGGAGGTGATTTATAGACAAGTGGTTTTATGTAAATACAGTAAGTTTATTAGGCAGTAAATAATTGATACGGAAGTATATAGGAAATAAAGGTAAGTCAGACAAAGATTACCAGAAAGTATATTCAGGTCAACTTACGCTGTTCTAACAATACCTCGTGGACTTGCTCCGAGGTATTTTCTGTTATTTAATTACTCCTAGTATTTTACCTAATAGATAAACTCTTTCTATATTATTTTGTGGAATAGATAGTAGTGAATGATCTTTTTGAGATTTTAATAATGCTTTTTTTGTTAAATATTATTTCTTAATCTTGGAATGTAGTAAAGTCAACTTCTTTTTTATGATTTGCAAATGTATTTTCCATTCTTTCTTCTGAGGCTGCAAAGCGTATTGTATCGCCTTGTACTTTTGTGATTTTCATTGTTCCAATTCCTAAATCATTAGCCTTGTCATCCATAAAGACGCAATGATAAATATCTCCAACTTTTATGTCAGCTATGCGTTGGTTTAAGGTGTTTTTAAGGTCAATAGCTTTTTGCGCTTTATTTTTATTTACAATAGGCATAACAATAGCTAGAGTAGCTATAAAAATAAAAAAGTTTCTAATTAGACCAATTTGAAAAGGTATTTTTGCTTTTTCTTCTTTTGCTTTTATAACTAAAGATTCGTTCCAATATTTTCTAGGTATATCATTTCCTTGCGAATCTATTATTATAGCCATTTTTGGACTTGCAACAAACCAAGGTTCTGGAAGGAGTATATTTACATAGCCTTGGAAAATAATAAGAGTACCTTGTGTGTTATCTAAGAGTTTGACAAGGATCTCGTTTATTACTTTTTCTTTAAAAGAGTAAGCTAATACCATTGTTTGCTTTTATTTATTATTCCAGTGAATAATATAAAAACCTAAATAAAAGCTATGGTGTCAGGAGTGTTAATTCTATATACAAAAAAAGCATGGATGTAATACAGCCATGCTTAATTTATTGTAGATAATTTTTTTAGGTGATACCCTAATATAAATTACGCTCTACGAACGTTAACTGCGTTAAGTCCTTTTTGACCTCTTTCAACTTCGAAAGTTACTGTGTCATTTTCACGGATACGGTCGTTTAAACCTGTAGTATGTACGAAAATGTCTTGTCCTCCGTCTTTTGGTGTAATAAATCCGAAACCTTTAGTTTCATTGAAGAATTTTACTGTTCCTTCTTGCATGGTAATTAAAATTAAATATTAGTATTATATGATTTTTACATCTACAGCTCTAAGGCCTTTTGATGTTTTTTGCTTTGTATAGGAAACTTTGTCTCCTTTTTTTAGCGGTTGTGAGATATCAGTACTATGTACGAAAAGATTATCCTGTGTTTTGTTTTCAATAATGAATCCATAACCTTTTTCATTGTAGTAAGTAACTGTTCCGGTACCTGCTGTATCTGATTCTTGAGAATTAGCATAACCTCGTTGATGCTGTCTTTTGTTAGCTTCTGCTTCTTGTTGATCTGGTGGTAAATCTGTTAGGTTACCATTTATATCAACATAAACTAACATATCCTCAAGTGATTTCCCTTTATTGTTTACACTTTTACGCTCTTCTCTGCGCTTAGCTTTTTCTTGTTGTTTTTGTAATTTTTTTTTGAAGTTTTCTTTTTTAGAAAAAGAATCTGCCATATATATAAGTTTTTTAAAGTTTAGTATAAATTTTATTCACTCGAAATTACCTGGAGCTTGACTCCTGTAAGTTTTTGAATGTTCAGTAGGTCTTTTTTCTCTTGTGGTGAACACAAGGACACAGCTTCACCCGATAAACCAGCACGTCCTGTTCTTCCTATACGGTGTACATAAGTCTCAGGTACATTAGGGATTTCATAATTAATGACAAATGGTAATTTGTCAATATCAATACCTCTAGCGGCAATATCCGTAGCGATAAGTATATTTATACTATTGTTCTTAAAATTATTTAATGCAGCGACTCTAGCATTCTGTGATTTATTTCCATGAATTGCTACTGAATTTAGTCCTACTTTCTGCAAGTATTTTACCAAATTATTGGCTCCGTGTTTAGTACGAGTGAAAATAAGTGTTTGTGTTTCAGCATTATTCTTTAAGATAGTATGCAATACTTTCTTTTTATCTTCTTGATTGACAAAATAAACTGATTGCGCTACCTTTTTAGCTGTTAGAGTTTTAGCTGCAACTTCTACTTTAATTGGTTGGTAAAGTATAGTGCGAGCAAATTTTTCTATAGCTGCAGGCATTGTTGCGGAAAAGAATAGTGTTTGTCGCTTTTTTGGAACATACGATAAGACTTTTTTAATGTCATGTATGAAGCCCATATCTAGCATTTGATCTGCCTCATCTAATACTAGAGTACTAATATTGGAAATCGAGACAAGCTTTTGCTGTATTAAATCTAATAATCTACCAGGAGTGGCTATTACTATTTTCGGATTCTGTTTTAGTGCTTTTATTTGTGGAGGTAAAGCAACACCTCCGAAAAGTGCAATGGTTTTTATAGCAGTATGTTTGCTATAATCTTTAAAGCTTTTCTCTACTTGTAAAGCTAATTCTCTAGTAGGTACAAGTACAAGAGTCTCAACTACTTTTTTTGAAGTTTGTTTATTTAATAGGCCCTCTAAGATTGGAATTGCAAATGCTCCTGTTTTCCCAGTACCAGTCTGCGCACATCCAATGATGTCCTTCCCTTGTAAAATTGGAGGGATTGCTTGCACTTGTATAGCTGTTGGAGTGGTGTATCCTACTTCTTGGATAGCTTGAAGTATTGGACTAGAAATAGATAGGTCTTTAAAAATCATGCATTTACTTAATCATCTAAAGGGATTAAACCTTTTGATGTACTACTTATATTATTATACTTGCTGTATTATTGTTCTCAGCTTAGTATAAAGGTAGCTTGTTAGCTAAAATGACATGAAAAAAGTAATTAACTCTTTATATTTTTAAAATCAAAATTCTAAACAGTTACGTATAAAATTTTAAAAAATAAAATAACATTTTTATCTATAGTAATGAGAATCAAAAGTTGAGATTTATTCTGCTTTTTAAACTAGTGATTAAGACTAGATGCGTAAAATAATATCTTTTTAACTATTAATACATTGCAAATATACTAACATTATTTGGATAATAAACATCGTTTTGAAAAAAATATAATAGAATATGGTATTTAGTTTTTATTTTGAGGGTGTTACCCTTAATAAAGTTAGTTTTTTTTATTTTTTAGTTTTATCGGATGGAAACTTTTTATTAGTGTAATCGATATGCTTTAATCCAAAAATACATGGCTATTAGTAGTAAAAATAGACTAATTAGCAGTTCTTCTTTTACCTCTAGTGGATCTAATACAAAAGTGGTATTAGCTTGATCCTTCACAATTTTAATGGGTTGTGCAAGATTTAAACGGTTAGTAGAATGGTAGGGTATATTAGTAGTAAAGAGTTTATCTTGAACTGTAAAAGTAACCTGCTGTTTCTTTACAGATGAATTATCTTCTTCTAAATTTTTAATAGACATAACTTTAGCTACTACTTGCTCACCAAAGAGAAATGTTTTCTTTTGGTTTGCATTAATTAAAAGAGTTATTAAAGCACATATAAGTATAAAAATACTTGTTGATTTTAATTTCTGTTTCATAGTAAGGATAGTTTGTTGTTGCTATATTATAATTTTTTTGTATAAAAAACAAATTTTTGTGTATTAAATACTGTTTATTTATGATTAAATATTTGTTTGTTAGATTGCTTTATTGATTAATATTTGAAATTGTATTTTATTGTTGTTTAATTATTCATATATAGGTGAGTGTTACAAATATTATGCTAAAAATTAAAATGAAGATAGAATAATACAATATTGGATTACCTAGGCGGTGATATTGCTAGAAACTTAATAGCCTTTAAATTATGTCAATAGAAATATATTATTGTGTTTTGTAAGTTTTAAAATAGCATTTTTTACTATTCTACTCTTATATATTGACTAATTCTACTTTCGCTTTAAGCTAAAAAAGCGTATTTTTGTTTATATAAAATTGAAAATTATGAGAAAGTTTATCGGAAGTTTGGTATTGTGTTTAGGACTTGTTGCAAGTGGGTTGGCACAAAACGTAATTACAAAAACAGATTTATCTATTTTCCCAAAACCGGAGAAAGGATATAAACAAGTAGTGATTGAGGTACCTCACTCAAAGCTTGATAATAATAAAAAAATTGAGTTTAAAGTGGGAAAAGTTACTGAAGTAGATGGATGTAATTATTTTGGACTAATGGGCTCGTTAGAAGAAAAAGACTTACAAGGATGGGGCTACAATTATTATGTCTTTACAACCGATGGTCAGATGACCTCTACACAGATGGGATGTATAGATTCTCCAAATCGTCATTTATTTGTATCTGCTGCGCCACAGCTTGTAAATTATAATGGTAGATTACCTATTGTTATTTATGTTCCACAGGAGTATGAAGTAAGATTTAAAATTTATGAAACTGATGGAGATGAATATCAAGCTAGCGAAGTAATGCAAAACAGAATTAATTAGTTAATTGATAAAATAAATAGTAGAGGGAGTCATTTGGCTCCCTTTACTATTTACTTTATTTTTAATCAACTATATTTTATTTTCATTCTATCTAAAAAATACTAAATAGCAAATAACAAAAGTTGGTTAAAAATGGAGGTTGTTTTTGAATAATTTGTACTTTTACCCAATAAAAAAAATATTCTAATATGAAAAGAAGAAACCTTTTAGCAGTTGCTCTATTAACTACAGCAGTTGCTTTTGTTGGATGTAAAGACAACAAAAAAGATAATGAAACGCAAACTCAAACCGAAGTTGTTACTGAAGAAGGTAACCAAGAGGCTCAGGAAGTAGTTGATATGCATACTTCTGAAAACTCTTTAGACTGGGCTGGTACTTACCAAGGAGTTATTCCTTGTGCTGATTGTCCTGGTATTGAAACTACTATTGTTTTAAATGAAGATGGTACTTTTACTAAAGTTACTGTTTATCAAGATAAAAAAGATGGTAAATTCGAAGATAAAGGAACATTTACTTGGGATAAAACAGGTTCTATTGTTACTTTAAAAGTTGGTGATGATGCTACTCAGTACCAAGTAAGAGAAGGAAGTTTATTAATGCTAGATACTGAAGGAAAAGAAATCACTGGTGAACTAGCTGATAAATATTATTTACAACAAAAATAATTAACAGAATTAATCGCTTTATAAAAAA
>NZ_BAEX01000089.1 GCF_000246945.1 Myroides injenensis M09-0166 | reverse complement strand
ACACGTAGTATCCTGCTGACGCTATTTCTTTTGCCCATGATATTAATGCGGTCGCAATTAATCCTTATTTCAAAAAAACTTAACGAGAAAAATACTGCTAAAATAAAAGAGGCAAATCTAAAAATATATCCTTGGACTGTTAATGATGAAAAAGACATCCAAAAAATGAAAGAATTAAAGGTAGATGGGATTATCACTAATTTTCCAGAGAGAATCTAGCTATCGCTATAATTTAAAAAAACAGAGGCTGTGCAATAATTTGCACAGCCTCTGTTTTTTATTATCCTTATATTTTATTACATATAATCAAAAAATGTAGTAAAGTGTTGTAGTAATAACACCCACAATATTATAATAATCGTACCGATTACAGCACCAAACATCCCTCCTAACCTAAAGTCTTTTTGCTTAAGTAATCCTGTACCAAATACAATAGCATTTGGAGGAGTAGAAACTGGTAAGAATAGTCCACAAGATGAACACAATCCTACCACAAGACCTACTGGTAATAACTGCTCAGGAGGTAATACAATGGCTGCAATATTAATTACAATTGTCGCCGTAGCTGTACTACTCATTATATTCGAAAACAATACAGTAACTAAGGCAAAAATAATCATCATCACTATCATATTGAATTCCATTCCAGCTAGGAACTGTGAATAATAAGGAGCTAATAATTCTTTAATAGCCATCCCTAAAGCAAGACCTCCAGCTACAAGCATTAAGGTGTCCCAAGGTAAACGTCTTACATCTTCAGCAGTAATTATCCCTAACATAGGTAAGAACATAATAGGAACCATTGCTGCCCCTGCCGTAGGTATATTTAGACGACTTCCAAACATCCACATCCCTACAGTAATCACAAGAATTATCACAACTATTAAGCGTTGTAAGCGCATTGTGTTTGTTAAGTCTAGTGCTTTATTAACGAAAGACACATCTAGTCCTTTTACCTTTGATGTATATTTTTTAACTACTGCAAACCAGAATCCTACCAATAGAATACTAGCCGGCACAAACCCTAAGAAGAACCACTGTGTAAAACTGACATCAAAGCCTTTTGACTTTAATACGTTTACTACAATTAAGTTTGGTGGAGTAGATACCATACTCATCATCCCAGCAAAAGTAGCTGCAGCAGGAATACTCACTAAAATCGCTTTGGACATTAACGAATCTTTTCCTTCTCTATCTATTAAAGGCATTACAGATGCAAGAATCATTGCAGCTGTCGCAGTATTTGATATAATTAATGATAAGGCAGAGGTTACTATGATAATTCCCAATACAAGTGTATTAGGGTTTGATCCAAAAATAGCAATAGTCTTTTTAAATAAAGACAAGTCTAAGTTTGTTTTACGCATCCCCTCACTCAAGAAGAAACCTCCTAAAAATATCCAAATAACACTGTCTGACCAAGTGGCGGATATCTCTTGTGGCGAAATAGTAGCTCCCTCCATATTCCCCATTGTATAGACTAAGAAACCAATAATCATAATCCCTACCGCAAAGGGTGGAATAGCTTCTGTAGCCCATAATAAAATGGAGAAAATTAAAATAAACATTGTGTAAGTCTGCGCTTCTGTAAATACATCTGGAGCCAAAAAGTAGGTTCCTAAAAAAGCTGCTAACAACGAAAAGAAGAAAATTCCAATTCTCGTTTTGATATTCCACATATTCCAAGAAGCCTCAATTAACAGCTCACTATAGAATCGAATACCAGTTCTAATCTTGCGAATCTTGTCGAAATAGTCAAATTCCATAACCCCTAAAATTTAACTGTTAAAATTACAACATTTCTAATCACAATACCACCCTTCATTCTCAATTAATGAATAAAAAAGGGAACCTTTATAAGATTCCCTTTTCTCTATCTATTATCACACTTTAGTTATGTTTTTAGAAACTATACTTAAGTCCAATTTGAATTTGATATGGATTTCCTGTTTTTATTGGAATTCCTTTAGTATTCACTCTATAGTTAAATTGTTGAGTAGATTGATCAAAGCCTGGAAGAGCTTCTTTGTCTCCTTTTTTCGGTACTCCTAACGCATAAAGTGCTTGCGTTTGTACTGATTTATTAACTCCCCAATCTTTATTTAATAAGTTGGCAACGTTAAAAATATCACCTGATATTTCAAATTTGTGTTTCCCTTTTACCACAAATGTTTTTGCAATACGCAAATCAAATACCCCATAGAAACCATTCTTACCTCCATTGCGCTCAGCTACCTTACCATAACTTTTTTCTATATACTTTTTCAGACTATTACTTACTTCTGGATTATCTAATATTGCCTGTAAGCCAGCTTTAATATGATCAGGAGTATTAGGACTATTAATATCAAATACGTAAGCTAAATCATTTGTTCCACTTACAAAATCTCCATTTGTATTACCCCCTGATAATAAACTATATCTCGTACCTCCAATCCCTGAAAAACGCACACCTACATTAATTCCATAAAAACTTGGTGCATTTCCATAAACTACGATCTTATGTCTAAAGTGATTATTCGAATAACTCATTCTACTTAAGTCACGTGGATCATCTACTACTGGAAGTCCTAGTGTAGCAGAGTTAGCAACGTTACCATTGTAAGAGGTATTATCTTTTGTCGAGTTCCATGTATAGCTGATTGCTATTTCTCCATCTTTATAATAGTTGTAATTAGTATCAAATACTAAAGCGAAATTATTCACTTTACCTTCACTTACTAATTCTAAAACACGACCTAATTTATCAGATTTTCTACCTAACTTCCAATCAGAAGCACCATTTGCTAAAATAGTGTTCGCTGGAACATATACACCTCTACCTCCTTCGTTCTCTAATGTAAAGAATGGCTTATCCACCATATTTCTGTCTTTGTAGAAATAGTTATTTCTAGCCAAGTTCATATATCCCGTTACTCCCACTCTAAAACGGTTATTAAAAAAGTGAGTATAAGATACGTTTGCCTTATAGACCATTGGTACTTTTGCATCTTTACCAGTAAAGTTAATTGTACTTATTTGATGTTCTGACAAGGTAGGTACAGAATTCTTATCTCTTCTGTAAGCATCAAAATCAGGAGTAGGAACTGCATCTCCCATTACATCTACCGTAGCCAATTTGCTACCATCAAATGTCAAATTATTAATAACTGCATAATTATTAATATCAGAACCAAATATACCAGCACCTAAACGAATAATGTCAGTATTAGCTTCATTAATATTCCAGTTAAATTGAATGCGTGGCTGAATAATTAATGAGTTAAAACTATTGTTCGTTTTTAATCCTAACTCGTCATATACTAATTGATTAAATTTAGCTTTAGGGTAAACTGCATAATCCATGCGCAATCCAACTGTCATATCTAACCCTGGCATTAATAACGTTTGCATTTGTCCATAAATACCGGCATTGAAAATATTGCCATTTACAGTAAGATCATCTACTAATGGTACTTCTCTATAAAAACGATAAGGTTTTAAGTTATTAAAATTGTCCATTGATGAAGTACCTAAGGTTGGGTCAGTATTAAAATGAAAGCGTCCATTTACTTCACTACCATAAATTGACTTCGATCCTGTATGCATTAAATCGATACCAAAAGTATAATTGATCTTATCAGTTTTATAATATAAGTTATTCACTAATTGAAAGACATTATTAGTAAACTTTTCTTGTGCAAAACGATGTCCTCCAATTTGGATATTTGCAGATCGAACTCCATCACCGATATTCGAAGTAACGTTTTCAACAATAGCTCTAGGTATATTCCAACTTGGTAATTCATCACCTGGGTAACTGTCTTGAAAAGTATGTAGATATTGAAATTTCAATTCATTCGTTAACTTTGGATTAATGTTAGTTCTCAAAGTAGCAAGCAAACTATTATCAATACTTTTGTCATTTGCAAAAGACTCATAAAGGTTAATCTGTGTATTATCACCAAGACCTAAAGGATTGCGGTCACTGGTAAAGTTATTTCTAATCGTCAATAAATTGTCTTCATTAATCTGCCAATCTAAACGCAGAAAAGCTGCATCCGAATTTCTACGCTTATTAAATGATCCATATTGTGGTTTATCAGATACGCCATATTTATTACGAGCTATCCCTACAAATTGGTCTAAAGTTTCATTCGTCACACCATATCTATCTTCGTCTTCACGACCTCTGATATCTGCTATAAATAAAGAGCGAGCATCCAGCTGATGATCCCAAGCTAAAAAGAAATGCAATTTATCTTTTATAATAGGGCCACTTAATGTCAATCCATATTGATACGTAGAGTAATCAGCATTACCTCTTCTATTACCATTAATATCATAAGGACTCGACAACCAGTCAGAACGCATATAGGTAAAAGCAGAACCAGAGAATTCATTTGTCCCAGATTTTGTTACAGCACTTACTGTTCCACCTCCACTGCGTCCTAAGGTAACATCATATTGATTTGTAACAACTTTAAACTCGCGGACAGCCTCCATAGATATTGAATATGGTGCACCACTTCTACTAGTAGTAGCTCCCCCAGAAGTTGGATTCTTTGCAGTAGTACCATCAATAGTAAAGTTAACTGACGATCCTAATTGTCCTCCTATAGAGCCCCCATTCGCTAAAGGAGAAAGATCTGTTAGATTAGAAAAATTACGACCATTAATAGGCAAGTTTTTAATCGTATTAGCGGAGAACATTGTAGCTGCACCTAGTGCCTCTTTTTGATTTTTCAAACTTTTCCCTTCTATTACAATCTCATCTAAATGTTCTTCTTCTACTCCTAAGTATAAATCAACGAAAACACTATCTCCTTGATTTAAATAATACCCTGACTTTTTAAATTCATTTCCATTTTGGTCATGAGCTAAAACAATATAGGGTCCCCCAAGAGGAATTTCTTTAAACATAAACTGCCCACTAGCATTTGTTTTTGTTCTTGTAGTGAACCCTGTAGAGGAATTTCTAATGACTACTTCAACTCCTTGTTGGATAGCATTCCCTTCTAAGACCATTCCTTGTATGGATGCCTGCGTAGTTTGAGCTATTGCTGTCACTCCATAAAAAAGGAGAGTGACAAAAAATAATAATTGTAATTTTAGTTTCATACTATCTAGTTATATTTTAATAGACATAAAACTAGACTTCGCATATTATCCTAATATTTTGCAAACAACAATTAAAGAATATCCTTTCTCAAATAATCATATCTATTCTTTAAACTATTGTTTCCAAATCTTAAATTTAAAATCACAATCTGTTTTTCTCTTCAAAATCAATATCTTTTAAATCGTGTTTTACCTTATTATTTCCAAAATTATACTTAAATGATATAGCAAATCCTTGTGTATCGCTATAGTCTTTGAAATAATTATTTTGGTTGGCATAATTAGTACTTATAATCTGTCTATCGCTGCCGAATATATTATATACATATAAGT
This sequence comes from Myroides injenensis M09-0166, assembly GCF_000246945.1. Taxonomy (GTDB): domain Bacteria; phylum Bacteroidota; class Bacteroidia; order Flavobacteriales; family Flavobacteriaceae; genus Flavobacterium; species Flavobacterium injenense. Next base: position 9,378 of record NZ_BAEX01000089.1, on the reverse strand, counting down.
TAGCTGAAAGCTTATTTTTTATAAAATCTCTACTCATAATAAAGTCCGTACGCTGATAGCTACTAATTCTAAATGTTCCTTGAATATCAGGAGTACTATAATTATAAATTACCATGGCTTTCCAATTACTGTTTTTATCTAAGTTAACTGAAGCAGATAATCTTCCCATCATTCCGAAAACATCATTTTTATACAATTTATTATCTATACCATAAAAATAGTCTTCTTTATACCCTATAACAATGTAACTATTCAATACTAACCACTCACCAATTTTATAAGGAGCATTTAACTGTAACCCTATTTGTTGTCTTTTGTCAATATTAGTATAATTATATACTAGCATTCGATTTTCTTCTTCTTGATAAGAGATCTCCATGGAAGGCTTAATTTCTTTCATATAAATTAATTCAGCACTCCACTCTTTATAATCATAACTCAACGTGAAAACATGATTAATAGCTGGTTTCAAATCAGGGTCTCCTTTAAAATAAGAAAATAAGCTATAATAACTTTTTGCTGGATTCATCCACGAATATGAAGGTCGCTCAATACGCTTGCCATAAGAAAACACTAAATCTTGATTCTCATTAATATCATACTTAATATATAACGTTGGAAAAAGTTTAAAGTAAGATTGCTTTTCATTTCCAACTCCACTACTTGAAGTTTTTATTCCTGTATATTCTCCTCTTAGTCCTGTTTTTAATTGCCATTTATCCCACTTTTTTGTATAAGATGTATAAGCAGCCCAGTTCATTTCTTGATAGTCAAAAATATTACTCTTGTCTTTGTTAAATATTGGTTGATTTACTTGTCGTTCAAAAAAGTCTAAAGTGTATAATGCTTTTACAATACTAAATTTTCCTCCTAATTCCCATTTAGTATTTTCTTTATCTACACTATAATCGACTCCCGAAACAGCTAATCGCGTAAGTGCATTATTTTTAGTAGCAAAAAACTCCTCAGATGGCTCTTTCCCCTTAAAGTTAAGTTGGGTTAATACTTCTTGATTATCATCTTGATCATCATAAGAAAAATAAGAGGACCACAATAATTTCTTGTTCTTATTAATTTGTTTCTCCAGCATAAAATACCCCATGTAATCCACCATATTAGAGCGCTTCTTATTAAATGTAGTATAGTTCGATTCTACACTATTTTCTTTATTATAGATTAGGGTAGGAATCACAAAATCTCCTTTTGTTTGTTCATTGACAAAACCATTTCCTCCAATTGTTAATACTAGTGTACTGTCAATCTTAATATCTAATTCACTTTGAAAATTATGTCTTCCCAATGACTTATTTATACGAGTCAAATCAGTATTCCAACGCTCACCATTTTCATAAATGACATTATCAATATTATATCTAGCAGTAGTCCCCTGACCAAAAGAGTAACTAGCTGACAAATTTATCTTGTCATTACTATAGGTATGTTGTGTACCGGTAGCATTAAAAGCGTATGTTGACTGTTTAAATCGATTACTTATACTCCCTTTATATCCTAGACTTAAATTCTTTTTTAATTTAATATTTAAGACAGCTGCTCCTTCTGCATCATATTTTGCAGGTGGATTAGTAATTACTTCTATAGAATCGACTAGCGTGCCATCTGTATTTTCTAGCATTTCTTTTAATTGCTCACCAGTAAGCATAACTCTTTTGTCATTAATTGTGACTAGAATATTTTGGCTACCTCGTATAGCAATATTATCCCCAAGTGAAGTTACACCAGGAGTTTGCTTTACGATATCCCATGCATTTGTAGTTGCAAGAGGTGTATCCTGAACATTAAATACCAATCTATCAATTTCTCTCTTAATTGTTGGACGCTTTGAAGTAATGACTACTTCATCCATCACAGTATTATCTTCCTCTAATACTATTGTAACAAATTCGTTATTACTTATTACTGTATTTTGCGTTTGATAACCAACATAAGAAAATTGCAATTGACTTATATTAGATGAAGGAATTACAAAGTCTCCATTCTCATCGCTTAACACAACACTTTCTTCTTTCCCATCTTTATCCAAGCCAATTACATTGACAAATGACAGCACCTCGGCTTCCTTGTTTATTACTTTTCCTCTAATTGAATTTTGTTGCTCTTGTCCAAGCATGAAAAAACTGATTAATAAACAAAACCATGTTATAATTACTTTACTCATCGTTATAATTTTTATACAAACTTCGATGACTTCTTCAATAATACTGGTTAATAGAGGGTTAATGAAGGGTTAACAGAAAAAGAGATTCATTACACTATTAGTTATTTACTTTACATTTGTATATGATGTATTCGAAATCTAAATATTATTTAACTGCATTCTGTCTATTTTACCTTCTTTTACTAGGTGTAATATGCTATTATTTCTATAATGCCTATCAACTAAAAGAAAAGTCTTTAATTACAGAAGTGCATACTACAATTGATGCTTTCGAAGAAACACCTGCCTTCAGAAAGATAGAAGTTAAAAAAGACAATGAACTTTATAAAGAGTTACAAAAACTTATCATTGGAAAAGTAACTCTAGATGAGATAAAACAAAGTAAACAAACTTTTATAGCAAAGAACAACAATATACTAAGCCATTGCATAGATAGTATATTCGCTCCAACAAATTATGATGTCGCAATAAAATACGTTGTTACAAGCATTTACCTTATCAAAGAAGAAAAAGAATTGCTTGAAAGCCCCTTTACTGTAATGGAAACAAACAACAAGGTGGTAACGACCTATAAAATTAATACGTCAACTTGGGAGGTAGAAAATAGTAGTGTTACTACAGACATTGATGATGCAGAACCAGATTACAATCATCATTTCATTATTTCACAAAGTCAATACACAGATATTAAGAATATAAATAAGATCATATTTTTATCTTTAGCACCACTTCTTATCTCTTCAATACTAATATGTATTTTTATATTATTGCTGTACTACATCACTTACAAAACAATAAAGCAAAAAGAAGAAGAAGTTGTTAGTTTACACAATATGGTAGACAATCTCACACATGAATTCAAACTGCCTATCGCCACGCTAAAATATGGATGTGCTAATCTTGAAAAAGAATATGACTCTCCAACTATAGCCTTACTCAAAAGACAAATTGATCGGCTAGATAGATTACAAACAACGCTGACATCTGACAAAGTAGAGGATCATACTTATTTTAGTAAAGAAGACTTTTTTGCCATTGAAAAAGATTTTCGACTAAACTTTTCAGATGTTTCTTTTTCTTTTGAATGGAAAAATAATGAAAAGGAGATTCCATTTTCAAAGACCTCAATTGAAACGTTGCTGCTAAATATAATTGAAAATGGTGCAAAATATGGAGGTACAGCAATAAACTGTACATTACTATATACTAAAAATAAAATAGAAATAACAATCAATGACAACGGAATAGGAATTGAAGCTAAGCAACAACAACATATCTTTAAAAAATTCTATCGCGTGATCTATAATAATGTTCATACAACTAAAGGATTGGGAATTGGCTTATATCAAGTCCAGCAAATAGTAAAATCACTTAAAGGTACAATCACTATAGATAGTAAGTTAAATATCGGTACAACTTTTAAAATTACATTACGTTATGTATAAATTATTACTTGTAGAAGACGATATCGATTATGGTACTGTTATACAACAGTACTTAAGTATTTGTAGATTTGAAATAGAGTGGCTTTCTACTCCTGAACGAGTAATTGAGCTAATTACTAATAACTCTTTTGACCTAGCTATATTAGATATTATGTTGCCTCAAAAAGATGGCTTTACACTCTCTAAAGAGATAAGCGCTTTAAAGCCTACAATGCCTTTTTTATTCTTAACAGCTAAGAATCAAAATATAGATCGTCTGATGGGTTTAAAACTAGGTGCTGACGATTATATATCTAAAACCTGTGACCCTGAAGAACTAAAATTGCGCATTGAAAATATTTTAAAAAGAAATTTAATAACTAAAAAGGAAGAATACTACTTAAGTAGTTATCACTTTATTCCTTCTCAATTAAAACTTTCCCATTCAAAAGAAACTTTTCGCCTTACAGAGAGAGAAAAGGATCTGCTGTTACTGCTTATTCAACATAATAAAAAAGTGATTTCACGCGAAGAAATTTTAAAGAACCTATGGTCTTCAGCAGATTATTTTAATGGAAGAAGTTTGGATGTTTTCGTTACACGTCTCAGAAAATATTTAAGACATGATGACAATATTAAAATCACGAGTATTAGAGGAGTTGGCTTTGAAGTTTATTTATCACTAAAATAGTCGACATACTTTTTTATAAACTCATCCTCAAGTATGTTTTGATTCTTAATACTTTTAAAAGCTTTTAGGCTTTTATCTTTCCACTCTTTATTTTTAGTTTCTTCATAAAGGTGGTAACTTGCTATTGCAAAATGTGCATTATAATCATCTAATTGCCCAAACATTACCTCACATTTTTCAAAGTAAGCTATAGCTTGTGCATATTTATTCTGTTTAGTCAGCAAAATACCTTTTATTAACCATATCTCATTCTTTTTGCTTTCTGTATAATTTCCCTCCTTAATATATTTTTTCTCTGCTATCTCTATATTATCAAAAGCATTATCAAAGTCACCAATACTCGTGCCTGTCAGACCTATTCCAAAATATCCAATTGGGCTTTCAGGAAAATACTGTATAATATCTTCATAAATTTTGCGTGATAAATCAATATTGCTTATTCTAAGAGATGCTTCTGCTAGTTCTCCTTTAAAGAGTACGTTGGGTTTCACAGCCAAACTGTCCGCAAAGTAATAATACAGAAATGCAGCTTTATCTTTTCCTTGTTTAGTGAGTGAAACTCCAGTCAAAAAATAAGCATCACATAAAGACTTATCTTCTTTAATTATATTAAAGAAAACTTTACCTGCTGTATTTACATACTCAGGATTATTAAGCAGTTTATAACCTATTTTATACTGTTCAAGTATTTCGTTATTACTGGTTTTACATTCCAAATTATACTCATCAAAAAGCTCACTCTCCGCAATGTTTTGACTATATAGATTTACATATGAAAAAAGATAAATTGCAATCGCTATAAAGAAATACTTACTCATTTTATTTTTTATAAACAAGCTCTCCTGTAGGTGAAGCATTAAAATATTCATTTTCAATTTGTTCTTCTATACGTTGAGGAAAAAGGACTCCATTCAAATGATCATACTCATGCTGTAAAATTACTGCAGTAAATCCCTCAATTACTTCTTGAAAATGCGTTCCTTCTAAATCGTAATATGTAATCTGAATCGCTAAACTACGCACTACATTCTCATACACATCAGGAATAGATAAACAACCTTCTTCACCAACGCGTTTAATTTTTGAATACCAGACAATTTCAGGATTAATAAAGAATTCAAAAGGATTATTTTTTTTATCCATGCGCTGTGCTAAAAACACACGTCTATTAATACCAACTTGTGGTGCTGCTATTCCTACACCTGGTTTATCTTCGTCTTTAACTGTAGCATAAAGTTTTGAGATAAGTAGTTTTAAATTTGGATCTCTCGGGTCAATAGGTTCCGATTTTTTTAAAAGAATTTCATTTTCAGACTCATCTGTAGTTTGTAACACTCGTAGAGGTTTACGAATGTCATCATCCATTTTTAAAATAGCAACTTCAAATTCTGCTAGTGGAGTATACTTATCCATTTAATTGTCAACTTTATTATTCTTCAAAGATATTCATTAGATTTAAAAGTAAAATAAAAAAAGCCTCAAATAGTTAGATACTACTTGAGGCTTTCTTGTACTTCTTTATTTGTACTTTACTTTTCAGATTCTATTTTTGCTTCTACATTTTCTGCAGAATTCTCATTAGTTTCCGTTTCAATTTCTGGTAGAGGATCATTAACTGATTTTATTTCATATTTCTCATCATCATCCTCGTCATCATCTTGTCCATTCTGACCTAATACATCACTAGCTTTATATCTGCCTAGTTTAATATTAAAATCCTCTGAATTACCAGTAATACGCATTGGTATTCCAATAATTCCTAATGGTGGTAAGCCTAATCTAAAACCGATGTTTAATTCTCCATCTAAACTAACTTGTCCTTCAAAACGAGGACGGAAGCCTGCCATCTTCATCTTAGTACGTTCAATCGTAATTACATTATCTTTGATCGTTGAGTTAATATTTACTTTGGATAAAGAACCATTCTCGAGAGATTTAGCGTCTGTCTTTTCAGCAATTCCACCTAATAATTTAAAACCTTTAAACTTAATATCTTCCAAAGTTAAAGATCCACCTCCTACTATAGATTTATAAATAGGAAACATTCCACTATTTAAATCACCTTTTAAACTATAGTCAACAGAAACTTTCCCATAAGCATCTTTGGCCATACTAACCATTTCTTTAAAAATAGGAACTTCTTTATATGCTCTTTGAATATCAAAATCACTAGCAGCTAAATGATAATCGAATTCAGCTTTCTTAAACCCTTTAGGAGCATAATAACCATCCATTCGTACATTTGTACCAATTAAATCAAAAGTCGTGCTATTAAGCTTTATTTTACCACTATCAATTAAAAGTCCTCCTTTAAATTTAGATAGCGTGTAATCAGTATATTTAATATTATCTGCTTCAGCAAGAAAATTTAATTTCCAATTAGAAGGAACTTGAATAACACCACTGTTTTTACTTGCAGTTGTGGAAGTATTTCCAGAAGAAAAAACCATAAACTCATCAATATTCATATAGGGTGATTGCAAAGCAAACTCACCTTCTATTACTTCATCTTTTAAAATATAATTGATAACATTGGTGAGATATCCATTCATATGAAATTTTGAACTTCCATACGTTGCTTCAAATTTTTCAAACTTCATTTTCTCTTTGAAAAATTTAAATACACCTTTCTTAATTAATAAGGGTTTTGGAAAGAGTTCTGAAGTAACAGCTATATTGTCCACTTCAAACATACCTCCATTTTTAAGCTTATCGTATTTACCATTTAAAGCATCGCTTTGTAACCCACTTAAAAATAGATTAGTGATTAGTTTACCTTTTACATCAATACCATCTACTTTAAAAAGTTTATATAAATTACCAATGTTTAACGTTCCTTTTGATTTAACATTATAATTTAAATTATTCAAATTATATAAACTAGCATCTAAATGAAACGATTCTCCACCTAAACTAAAATCAATAGGCAATACTTTAATAGTTAAATCACTTAAAGATCCTCTACTACTTTTAATTAAAGTATGTATATGAATATCTTCTAAAGGCAAGTCAGGAATACGCTCTAATCTAATGTATCCATCAGAAACTTGAATTTCCGCATCTATTACAGGATATTTTTTTCTTTTTGGTTCATATGTACCCTTGACGAATCCTTTAAAGTCAACCAATCCCTTAAGTTCAATATCTTCTATAGGAAGAAATTGCTTTAGATTTTCTAAATCGACTTTTGCTTTTAACGAACCATCTGAACTATAATTTTTTAAATTATAGACATTTAAATATCCATTAATATAGTTATTCATTGCAACTAAATTCAAATCTTTCAATTTGAATTCAATATCTTTATAATTAGAAGTCTCGCTTTTAGCTTCAACATTAAAATTAATATTCTTAATTGCTTCTGGTAATTCCTTCAATTTAAACATTCCATCACTAACAGAAACTTTTAAATCAAATCTAGGAATACTACTGATAACAGTATCTTTTATAGTTTTACGTAAAGTATGGATAGTACGAATATCCTTTGTATAAAGACCTTCTATTTCGCCTCTAGCTTCGAAATTACCGCTCATAGAGAAACCATCAATACCAATTGCACGATTAAACAACTCTAAATTAAGCTTGGAATCAATATTACCTTTTAGTAATAAAGAATCAAGCCCCTTAGAATAAAGAGTTGCTTTAGTTTCCTCACTATCTACAGAAAAACTTAACTTTTGTATATCGAGAATATTTTTTTGTATATCAAGACTAGGTAATGAGAAGTTAAAATCTAAGTTTAAGTTTTCTATCGGTTTTACTAATTCACCGTGTTGAATAAACCCATCTTTTACCTTCAATGATAAATCAACATTAGGACTCAAAGTATCACTAACAACATACTTCCCTTCTAATTTAAAATTACCATCTACAGTTCCTTGCACGATAGTACTTTCTAACCAATCCTGATATTCTGGTGGAACAATAGATAATAATTGTTCTAAACTTGAATCTACTGTTTTTATATCGAACAGCATATCATACCCGTTTTCAATGAATGCAAATTTTCCCTTAAAATCTACAGGTAAGTTTTTAATACGAATATCATTTTTTTCAAATATAAAAGTCAATGATTTAGTATCTATTGATGTTTCTAATTTCGCTAAAATTGGTTTTTCTTTTACGTAATGTACTCCATCAAAATTTAAATCCAAAGATTGTATTCTTATGACACTTTTCAAATCGAATACAGCCTCAGCCATATTTCCTCGTCCTACATAATCAAAATTATCCGCAACAAAACTTAGTTTACTCGCTAAGTCATTATAAATAACATTAGCACCTTTAATTTGAATTCGATTAATCTTTAAATCAAAAGAAGAATCATCTGCCTCCTCCTTCTCCTTAGTTAAAAATAAATTATAATTTGCTAAACCATCTTCATTAACATTAATATTGACATAAGGATTATCAATATAAATTCTGTCAAAACTTAAACTTCCTTTTAAAAGCCCTAATAAATTAATTCCGATACTTACGGATTCAGCTTCGAATAATTTTTCGTTAAACAGCGAATCAACTTGAATTCCCTCAATCATTGGATGCACAATTGTTGCCGTTAATAAAGGAAATTTCTTATAAAAAGAAACTTCTATTTTATCAAATTCAACATTTCCTTCAACTTTTTCGGAAATTATTTCTTCTACTTTATCATTAATAGTTTCACCATAAAAAATAGGAATAAGATACATTGCTAGTAATAACAAACCAACAATACTTCCAAGAATGATACAAACTTTAATTAAAATACTTTTTAATCTACTTGACATATATAATCTAAAAATTGCGTGCAAAGTAACAACTTTTTATCTCAATATGCGCTACAGTTTTTTAATTCTATAAACAAAAAAAATCCCCAACCTCTACGAGATTGGGGATTCAAAAGAAAGGCGGCGACATACTCTCCCACAGTTATGCAGTACCATCTGCGCTAGCGGGCTTAACTTCTCTGTTCGAAATGGGAAGAGGTGAGCCCCGCTGCAATAACCACCTTAAATCGGTTGTTACTTTACGTAACTAATATTTTTAACTATATTGAATAACTTAACTATTATATATTTTTAGAAAGTTGCCCTCCCTCTGAATCA
>NZ_BAEX01000090.1 GCF_000246945.1 Myroides injenensis M09-0166 | reverse complement strand
GTATTTTTTGTCTCAAAAACTTATTTTTTATCATTACAATCTACTATTTACTGTATTTTCTTTTTTGTGAATTTGTTTAATTATAGAAATGACATTTAGTGATTTTGTATTATTTGATGTTTTTTACTGCAGTTTTTTTATAAAAATCTCTATTCTATATTTGTCCTGTTCATAAGTAACAACAAAACCATAATTATTGATAGAAGATAATTTAACGGTAAAAATTGTATTAGTTAGGTTTGAGAGTAAATCGCAGAACTTTTTTTCATAGTCATTTTTTTTTGATACAGTTAATGCCTAAGATATCTTATTCTAAATCTATCAATAAGAGTTATAAAATGTGAGTGATTATTCGTAGTAAATAGAAATACTTATTAGGATTAATTGTTTGATAGTTTGTTAAGCACAATTTATAATTCAAAAATGTAGCCAACTAAAATACCTCCTCAATAGTCAATAAAAAATTGCTATTAAAGTTTGATAAATATTGAGGAGGATTTTAAAAAAAAGAATGCGAGTGTTTGTTAAATAGTTGACATAAGTAATGTCAAAATGGTGTTTTCAATTGTTAGATAAAGGAAAGTCAGAAAGACTTTCCTTTATTTTTATTTAGAGGTATAGATTAAAAGAAATCTAATTCTGAAACTTATATTTACTGAAATAAGGTGGCTCAATTCTATAGAAATTGTGGGAGTATAGAAGCTATTAAATGGGGATAGAAGTATATTCAGTATATCATAAATCCATTGTGTCTCCATTAAATTCTATTGGTTTAATAGAGGTACAATGGACTCATTATGTAGTCATTATGGACATATCGCGTCTAGTCCTGCTATAACTGTACAGTAATAAGTAATAATTGCACAATTAATTCTAGATTTTATAAGAGTCTATGAGCTATTATCACATCTTTATATTATGATTAAAAGGCGTATTCTTTTTGATGAAAGGACTATTATTGAAACTTTAGTATTTTGCTTAACGCTTTAAATAGTTGAAGTCGTTAAGAGGTAAGTCTTAAGATAAGGTTCAAAAAAAGAGCCTGAATTGTAAATTCAGACTCTTAGATCAATTTGATTATACGTGTTTTTTACTTTCAGATAGTAATTCTACAAGCATATTCATTTTCTTTTTATAGACATCAGATAAGTCATTGTTTTCATACATGTCTAAACTACTCATTGGAATAGAGTAAGGTAGTGACCATGCGCGTAATGCTTTTGCTACGTTATCTAATGCGTGTATTCCTTGCATAGCTTGGTTTCCTGCTGACCAGCATGTGAATGCAACTACTTTGTTGGTTAAATAAGCTGGAGAATCCTTTGCTGTAATTTCTAACCAATCAATTGCATTTTTCATTACTCCTGTCATTCCTCCATGATATAATGGAGTTAACCAAATCATAATATCTGCTGAACGAAATGCCTGTGCAAAGTCTAGGACATCTTGAGGAACATTATCCATTAATTTGGCTTGAAATATAGGGATCTGATAGTCAGATAAGTGAACCTGCTGTACATCAACATTAGCTTTTATGAATTGATCTGCGTAGTATTGTGCAATACGTCTTGATGTGCGAAACGACTCTTCATCTAAAGAGCCATTAAATATTAAAGCTTTCATAAACTAAATTGAATAATTTGATGCACTAAGGTAAAACAAAAAATTGAGAGATGAGGTTTATCAAAGCATTGTCAATATTTGGTAAGCAGAATTTTTAACTTAGCGAAAATAGCGTTAAATAAATAACTTATTGTTCATTAGCTTTTTGTAATAATCCAGATTGAATAATACCGAACATTAAAATTATTTTATCATCTTGATATAAATTTAAAGTTTGGTCAGCTACATCAAATAAATAAGACTTGTTTTGTAGAATATTGATGAAGTCTTTAGCTACTTTATCTCTATCATTAATACATGATGAGACCTTTACAGCAAGTTGTTTAAAGCTGATAGTATCTTGATTGTCATTTATGGTAAATTCTCCTTCAAAAGTTCCACAGCCAGTACTTCCTGAAATTCTATTGTTTTCAAAATCTAATGAAAAATAGGGATGATAAACTCTAGAGCTATCTCCGCGCATTTGTATAAGTTTCCAATCATGTTTACCAATGTATCTTAGTAATGGATTCTCTTTCTCTTTACTAAAGAGCATAGTTACACCTTGTCTGGTGGTAAGAAATAAAGAGTCATTACCTTGCATGTGGACTTTAAAGGAAGTCTTGCTAAGGTTATTTACAAACAATTCTTCAGAAGTGTTTACAATATGAGTACATCTATTATCTGTTCTACTGCCAGCAAAGGTTGTGATAGTTACTTTTCCTTTACTCTGGCTAATATTCTTTATAGGGATTTCAAAAGAATTACAACCAGTATCCCCAATTATGTGAAAACCACCTTTGTCGATAAAGAGTGTCATTATACGTTCTATCACTTTTTGATTACTTGCAGATTGCAGGATCCACTTTGTATTATATATATCATCTTCTAAGGATAAATTAGAAGAAGTCTTGTCCTGTCCATAATGACTTATAGTCATTAAACAGGTTACTACAATTAATAATAAACTTTTTTTCATGATAACGAAAAGTAAGTAGTTGTGAGTGGGTTTAGTTGTAAATACAGTATGCTTTTAGCATTGTTTTTAGTGTAGTAAATGTACTCATTTTAGATAAGAACTTTACAATAACGTTACGATTTATAAAGGCAATTACTTGTTTTTTTTGTAAAAAAAGAAAGACATATTGCCATAATAATTAGTTGAAAACAATATTTAATTGTATTTTTACCCCCCAAACACAACTCTTTTTTATATGAATCCAAAAGTATTACTTACTTCAAAAGAGATTGATATTATTCTACATCGTTTGGCATGTCAGTTAGTAGAAAATCATTTAGATTTTTCCGAAACCCTTCTTATTGGTATTCAACCACGTGGTAAAGTCTTGGCAGAACGAATCAAAAACATTATTGAGAAAGAATACGGTATTAAGGAAATTCCATTAGGGTTTTTAGATATCACTTTTTTTCGTGATGATTTTAGAAGAAATCAAAAACCACTTGAAGCAAACAAAACGCAGATTGACTTTTTAGTTGAAGACAAGAAAGTTGTTTTTATTGATGATGTATTATATACAGGTCGTAGTATACGTGCTGCATTAACAGCAATACAGTCTTTTGGGCGTCCTCAAGAGATTGAATTATTAGTGTTAATAGACAGAAGATTTAGTCGTCATTTACCTATTCAGCCCGATTATAGAGGAAGACAAGTAGATGCTTTTAACAATGAAGCTGTACGAGTATCATGGACTGAGAATGGTAATAATACAGATAGCGTTTATCTGGAGCAAACCAATAAAATCTAACTACAAAACCTACTATCCAAGTAATGAAAGAATTAAGTGTAAATCACCTTTTAGGAATTAAATATATTACAAAACAAGACATTGATTTAATATTCGAAACAGCTGATCATTTTAAAGAAGTTATCAATCGTCCTATTAAAAAAGTTCCTTCCCTTAGAGATATTACAATAGCTAATATCTTTTTTGAAAATAGTACTCGTACCAAACTTTCCTTCGAATTAGCACAAAAACGTTTGTCAGCAGACGTGATAAGTTTTTCAGCAGCCCAATCTTCTGTAAAGAAAGGGGAAACACTAATTGATACAGTTAACAATATCTTATCGATGAAGGTTGATATGGTTGTGATGAGACATAGTAATCCAGGAGCAGCACACTTTTTGTCAAAGAATGTAAAAGCAAGTATTATTAATGCAGGAGACGGCGCGCATGCTCACCCTACACAAGGGTTGTTAGACAGTTTTACAATACGTGAGAAATTAGGAGAAGTCGCTGGAAAGAAAGTGGTTATTGTAGGAGATATATTACATTCAAGAGTAGCACTATCAAATATCTATGCTTTACAATTACAAGGGGCTGAAGTACGTGTGTGCGGACCTAAAACATTAATCCCTCGCTATATTGAAAGTTTAGGTGTGAAGGTAGAATCAAATTTACGCAAAGCTCTGGAATGGTGTGATGTTGCTAATATGCTAAGAGTTCAAAACGAGCGTTTAGACTTTAGCTATTTCCCTTCTACAAGAGAGTATTCACAACAATTCGGTCTGACTAAAGAAATTCTGGATTCATTAGACAAAGAAATTGTAGTGATGCACCCAGGACCAATTAATCGAGGTGTAGAGATTACATCTGATGTCGCTGATTCAGGTCAGTCAGTAATATTAGACCAAGTTGAAAATGGAGTGGCTGTACGTATGGCAGTAATTTATCTTTTGGCATCAAAGATTAAATAATTAAATTAGCCTTTGCATCTCTATTAATGAGAGAAGAAATATCAACATCTAATTGTGTAGGATTATGAAAGTAAAAGAAAAAGGACATACTATAATTTTAAGTAGTAGTGAAGCAAGTGTAGAAGCATTTCTTGAAAAGATTATACAGCAGTATGAAAGTCATTTTAAAAAAGCTAATTTGATTATTGATTTAAGCAATGATACTGGTGTGATTTCAGAAGAAGATTTAAATCTATTTGAAGAAGTTGCAATAGAGCATATCGAGCAAGCAAATAAATCTTTTGTTATAGTAGTACCTAATGTTGACTTTAATGATTTTGATGGTGATTTAATTGTAGTGCCTAGCCTGCAGGAAGCTCACGATTTAATAGAAATGGATGAAATTCAAAGAGATTTAGGATTTTAATTATTACCCAATATATAAAAGAAAAGGCTTAAAGTAATTTAAGCCTTTTCTTTTTGCTATCTGTAGTGGTTTTTTGTACATTACAACTTCAAATTATAAAACAATAACAAATTGAAACTTACTATATTAGGTTGTTACGCAGCTACACCTCGCTCAATGACAAACCCTACTTCTCAAGTTTTGGAGATAGGTGGACAAATGTTCTTAATAGATGCAGGTGAAGGCACGCAAGTACAGCTAAGACGCAAAAAGATTAAGTTCCAACGTATTAACCATATTTTTATATCGCATTTACACGGAGATCATTTCTATGGACTAATAGGTCTTATCTCTACCTATATGTTATTAAATAGACAAGCAGATCTACATGTATATGGACCAAAAGGGATTAAAGAAGTAATATTACTGCAATTAAGACTTTCAAATTCTTTTACTGGTTATAAATTGTTTTTTCACGAATTAGAAAGTAAGCAAAGTGAAGTTATTTATGAAGATGACAAAGTAACAGTGCGTACAATACCACTAGATCACCGCGTATATACTAATGGTTTCTTGTTTGAAACTAAATCTGGTGAGCGTAAGCTTCGTATAGGAGCTGTGGAGGACTTAGGTATTGATAGATGTTATTACCAGAAAATTAAAAATGGTTCAGACATTACTCTAGATGATGGAACAGTAATTGACAACAAGGATATTACTTATGATCCAGAACCAACGGAGAGTTATGCTTTTTGTTCTGATACTAAGTATAGCGAGAGTATAGTGCCGATTATTAAGGATGTCGATGTTCTTTACCACGAGAGTACATTCTTAGACTCAGAATCTCATTATACAGAAAAAACAAAACACAGTACCGCTAAAGAAGCAGCTGCAATTGCTAAATTAGCCAATGCAAAAACATTAATATTAGGACATTATTCTACTAGATATAACGATATAACATTGTTTAAGAAAGAAGCTTCTACTGTTTTTGAAGGGACAATCTTAAATGCAGATGATTATAAAGTCTTTGATTTATAAACTACAAAGTAATGAGTGATTTAAGTAATTATAGAAAATCATATGAGCGCAGTGTACTTCTTGAGAGCTCAGTTGATGAAAATCCAATGATGCAATTTCGCAAATGGTTTTGCGAGGTTGAAGATTTTGGAGGTGTTGACGAGGTAAATGCTATGACTGTTTCTTCCATAGGATTAGATGGTTTTCCAAAAGCAAGAGTAGTGCTATTAAAGTCTTATGACGAGAATGGATTTGTGTTTTATACCAATTATAATTCAGAAAAAGGCAAAGCAATATTGGCTAATCCTCACGTGTGTTTATCTTTTTTTTGGGCTTCTATGGAGCGCCAAGTAATCATTAAAGGAATAGCTCATAAAGCACCGGCAGTACAGTCAGATAATTATTTTGACAGTCGTCCTGTAGGAAGTAGATTAGGAGCGATTGTCTCTAATCAAAGTGAAGTGATAGCATCCCATGAGGAGTTAGAACAAAAATTAGCTTTACTTGAGCAAGAAGTACAAGGGAAAGAAATTAAGCGCCCAGAGAATTGGGGCGGCTTTGTGATTGAACCTGTGTCAATTGAGTTTTGGCAAGGTCGACCTAATCGATTACACGACCGTATTCGCTATACATTAACAGAAGATCAGTTAGACTGGAATATAGAACGCTTAGCACCTTAAATATGAAAATAGCAAAAGTAATATTCGCTTTATTAGTCGTTTTTTTTATGGGATGGGCATTAAGTGAGCAGACAAAAGAAAAACCACTTATTTGGGTACAAGTAGTGGGAGTAGCACTATTTTTCTTTGCCATGTATCGTCTAATGAAAAAAACGCCAAGTAATAATATGCCACAAAATGCGGCAGAGCGCGAGTTCGACAAAGGGATTAAACAAGATTTAATTAACCAAAGTAAAGAGGAAGAAGATGTTAAATAAAGGTGATTTTGTACAAGTTTTAGACGAGGCAGAAGAGGGAACGGTAGTGAAGGTTGTAGGTGATGAGGTAACTATTGAAACTAAAGAAGGTTTTGTGTTGAATTACAAAGCAAGTGAACTCTTAAAGATTGAGCAGGATATAGCAGGTGATTTAAAATCTGCAACTACCAGAAGTTCTGTAGAAGAAGCGCTTCAAGATAAAGTAGGACCTATAAAGCGCTCATTTACTAAAGAGAAAAGATCTCGTAAAGATGAATTCATATTAGAGGTTGACTTACATATAGAGAAGTTAACTAAAGAGCATACCCGTATGGAAAAGTACGACATGCTTACACTTCAATTAGATACTGCACGCGGTCAATTAGAGTTTGCTATACGCAACCGTATTCCACGTATTGTATTTATACACGGAGTAGGAGAGGGAGTACTGAAAGCAGAATTGGAATTTTTGTTTAGTCGTTATCCAGAGGTAGTAGCAGAAGATGCAAATTACCAAAAGTACGGATTAGGAGCTACACAAATCTATATCAAACAGAATGTCAGATAATCTTTAGATTATAATCTATATTAGTGTACCAATAGAAAAGGAGCAACTGATCTTAGTTGCTCCTTTTTTTGTATTTATTATTTCGCTTAATAAGCTGCGTTTACAATGGCAGTAAAATCATCAGCTACTAAAGCTGCTCCACCAATTAGGCCACCGTCTACATCAGGTTTAGAGAAGATTTCTTTAGCATTGCTTGGTTTTACACTTCCTCCGTAAAGGATAGCGATATTATCTGCTACTTTTTTATCGTATTTTCTTTCTATCTCTTGACGGATAAAGGCATGCATTTCTTGTGCTTGCTCTGGAGTTGCAGTCTCACCTGTCCCAATAGCCCAAACTGGTTCATACGCAATAACGATATTAGCCATTTGTTCTTTTGTCAAATGAAATAGTCCATCTGTCAATTGATTGAAGATTACATTTAAGTACTGTTTATTCTCACGATCTTTAAGTTCTTCTCCTATACAAAAGATAACACGCATATTGTATCTTAATGCAGTATTTACTTTATCAGCTAATACAGCATCTGTTTCGTGGAAATAGTGTCTTCTTTCAGAGTGTCCAATGATTACAGTATCTACACCAATACTTTTTAGCATTTGAGCAGAGATCTCTCCAGTAAAAGCACCACCTTCTGCTTGGTGCATATTTTGAGCTGATACTTGGATGTTTGTTCCGTCTAAATGAGCTACAGCACTAGCTAAATTGGTAAAAGCAGGAGCAACAATTACTTCTACTTCTTTTCCTGATGGAAGTTTTTCAATTAGCTCGTCTAATAGCGCATGTGTTTCTGGATATGTCTTATGCATCTTCCAGTTTCCTGCAACAATTTTGTTTCTCATTATTGTACTTTTTTTAGTGTGTCTATAATTTGCTCGAAGCTCTTTTCAGTAGCATCGTATAAGGCAATGTATCCTTGTTTATCTAAAACGATATAACGAGGAATCCAGTTTAAGTGAATAGCTTTACCGAATTCTCCTTTCATTCTTTTCTCATCATTTAAGAAGAAATGTTCACCATTAAGGTTGTATTTCTCAATCCCTTCTTTCCACGCTTGTTCTGTTTTGTCTAATGATAAATAAACATATTTTACATCTGGAAATTGGTCGTGTATTTTCTGTGCTTCAGGAAATGCTTTAATACAGTCAGGACACCATGTTGCCCAGATATCGATTAATACAGCATGTCCTTTTGTTTGCTCTATAATATGTTGGAAAGTTGTTTTTGTCCCTTCTAGGGTAATAAACTCAGCATTTAAAGCAGCCGCTGCAAAACCAGTACTTTCTAAAGTTTGTTCTTCATCAATACCTTCTAGAACACTTTGCTCTGTCATTTCGATATTTTGGTCTTTCACATCTTCTTTCTTTTTACAAGCTGTAAAGGAAAGCACGGCTATAGTAAGGGCTACAATGATTCTTTTCATCTATATTGGGGTTTAATTTTATTAATTTAATTTTACTCTAGGGTCTAAATATGCATATATCAAATCTACTAAAATTGTAATGATTACAAAAGCAGTTGCGATAATTAATACAGCACCCATAATCACTGGTAGATCTAATGTATTTAATGCCTCAACGATCTCTTTACCCAATCCATTCCATCCAAATATGTATTCTACAAATACCGCTCCGGCTAGCATAGAGGCAAACCATCCTGATAGAGCAGTAATAACTGGATTTAGCGAGTTTTTTAGTGCGTGTTTTCTAATGATTAACGACATCGGTAAACCTTTTGCTTTTGCTGTTCGAATATAATCTTGGCTTAATACTTCTAAAAGGGAATTACGCATTAATTGAGTTACTACTGCTAATGGTCGTATTCCTAAAACTATAGAAGGTAATATACAATTGCGCAGTGCTAGGTGTTTGCCTTCTCCAAAATCATCTACTTCATATAAGCTTCCTGTCATCGGTAAGTGGGTGTACTCATGTAGTAGGTAGCCAAATATCCAAGCAAAGAGTATGGCACTAAAAAAAGAGGGAATACTCATGCCAAAGGTACTAACTAAGGCAATTAATCGATCAAGCCAAGTATTGTGGAACAAGGCAGAGATAATTCCTAAGAACACACCTATTACCAACGCAATAGCAATGGCTAAAACGGCGAGTAATATTGTGTTAGGTAAGGTCTCCGATATAATGGTACTGACTTTTTTACCATTTTTCTGAAAGCTTTCTCTTAAATAGGGTGATTTTAAAACAATTTCACTATTGCTTAAACTAAGTAAAGTTGTAGCAGTGTATTTACCTGAATTATAAGTGTAATCTTCTTTATTTTTACTGTGATAGGATATAGGTGACAAATCATTTAGATACAGCAAATATTGTGTACTAATGGGCTTGTCAAAACCGTACTTCTTTTTGATGGCAAGTAGCTGCTCTGAATTTTCATTTTGATCAAGCATCATTCTTGCAGGGTCACCCGGTAGAATATTGAATAGGAAAAAAACAACAGTGACTACCCCAAAGAGAGTAGCCATTGCGTATAATGTCTTTTTTATGATATAACTTAGCAAGTCTTCTTATTTTTTAAGGACTATTTTATTTCTGTCTTTCCAGTGTTTTTTCTCTGTGATAACTCCATTTTCAACTATTACAATACTAGGATTAGCACGTTCGATAGTTTTTAATGTTGTGCCATCACAAGTGTAGTATTCAAATGGTAATTGATACTCTTTAATTACTTCATTTATTTTGTTCTCAGATGAAGCAGTCATTCCAATAACTTTATAACCACTGACAATCGCTTTATTAGAGAAGTCTTTCATTACTTTTAAGCCTTTTACATCTGCTTTATCTAAATCATAAGTGATAATCAGCATTAGTTTAGGCTCTTGCATCATTTGGAAAGTATAATCTTCTCCATCCTTATCCATTGTGAAATCGTGAATAGGAGGGATATAACCTTCTGATAATTGAGTATCTTCTCTTCTGATGAATTTTGCACCAGCAGGTAATTTACCTAATTCTTTGTCTGAGAACTTTTGTTCTTTACCATCTACTTCATAATAGAAATCCATTCTGTACTGAGCACGAGGCGCATCTTCAGGTATTTCCATTCCTTCAAGTATATTAGTACCAACTTTAAAGGCTCTGAAATCTTTAATAGGCAAGTGATTAATTACTGTATATCCCATTATTGAGCATAATACAAAAGCGATAAATACAATAACGCCATTTGTCTTACCTTTAAAAATAGGGTTAATATATTTTTTATATTTTATTAGAATTAAAATAAAGACTAGTAGAATAATATCTTTTGTAAAAGAGCCCCAAGGCGTAAGTTTTACTGCGTCGCCAAAACAACCACAGTCTGTAACTTTGTTGAAATAAGCAGAGTAGAAGGTAAGAAAAGTAAAGAAGACAATCATCAAGAATAATAATGTCAAGGTCAGTTTACGTCTGTAACCCACCAGCAATGCTACGCCCAAAAGAACTTCTGCAATGACTAAAATTACCGCAAGAGCTAAAGCGTAGGGAGTAAATACAGGAAGGTCTAGTACTCCTGCTGAAAAATATTCTTCTAATTTAAATGAGAATCCGTAAGGATCATTTAGTTTAATTAAACCAGAAAGAATAAATAGAATTCCTACAAATAGTCTTGATAAATGGGTAATTATTTTCATAGTAGATTTCTTTTTTTAGATAAATAATAGTTGATATTATTCAGTAATTTCTAAATGTATTAACGCAAATACAGAGTAGTTTAGTATATCTTGATAATTAGCGGCGATGCCTTCAGATACTAATGTTTCTCCTTTGTTATCCTCAATTTGTTTTACACGTAATAGCTTTTGCAGAATTAGGTCGGTTAAAGAACTAACGCGCATTTCTCTCCATGCCTCCCCATAGTCGTGATTTTTATTCTCCATCAGGGTTTTGCACTCGGCTACTTTTGCATCGTATAGTGCTATTGCTTCTTCTGATGATAAATCAGGTTGATTAGCGACTCCTTTTTCCAAGTTGATAAGCGCCATAATACAGTAGTTAATGATTCCTATAAACTCAGGGATTTCACCTTCGTCTACTTTTCTGACGTCATTCTCCTGAATACTTCTAATGCGTTGTGCTTTAATATAAATTTGATCTGTTAAAGAAGGCAAACGCAAGATACGCCATGCGCATCCGTAATCGTGCATCTTTTTTTTATATAAATCTCTACATTGCGTAATTACTTGGTCAAATTGAGTAGAAGTCGTAGTCATTTGAATTATATTTGTCTATTATTTGTTCAAAAATACTAATAATACTTTCCCTTTAAAAGTATTAAAATAGATTTTAGAGGTGAATATTTAATAAAAATACACAATTCTAACGTATAAAGCACAATGACAATAAATTGTAAGGGAGAATTAATTGATTTATCAGACCCAAAAATAATGGGAATTTTAAATGTGACTCCGAATTCCTTTTTTGATGGTGGAAAATACAAGACAGATTTAGATTTTTTAAAGCAAGCCGAGCGAATGCTAAATGAAGGGGCTGACTTTATAGATGTAGGCGCTTATTCAAGTAAGCCAAGTGCTGAATTTGTAAGTGAAGAGCAAGAATGTCAACGTATTGTTCCTATTGTTGAATTATTGTTAAAGGAATTTCCCTCTCTTTACTTATCTATCGATACCTTTAGAGCAAAAGTAGCTAGGGTAGCTATAGAGGCTGGAGCAGCGATGATAAATGATATAGCTGCTGGAGAATTAGATAATCAAATGATTACAACTGTAGGTGAACTTGGAGTCCCTTATATAATGATGCATATGCGTGGCAATCCTAAGACAATGCAAACCCTTACGAAATATGATGATTTAGTGATGGACATGCGCAAGTACTTTTCTGAGAAAATAGCATTGGCAAGAGCAGCAAAAATTAATGATATAATTATTGATCCAGGTTTTGGCTTTGCTAAGACATTAGAGCAAAATTATCAATTAATGAATAAAATGGAGTTGTTTGATGTCTTTGAATTACCTATTTTAGTAGGGATATCTAGAAAATCAATGATTTATAAATTACTAGGTATAACGCCTCAAGAAGCACTAAACGGTACTACTGTACTCAATACTATTGCTCTTCAAAAAGGAGCAAATATACTGCGAGTACACGATGTGAAAGAGGCAGTAGAAACAAGAGCGATAGTAAAACAATTAACGATATGAGAAAATTACTTTTAATACTTCCAGCATTATTAATCTTAGGAAGTTGTCAGAACAAAAAGCAAATGAAGTTGACTCGCGCAGCTTATACAGTGGAGGAAGGAGTAGAGGATCATTCTCCTATCTATATTGAATTTGCCGAAGATGGTATCGAGCCCCATTTGCTTGAAGGAAGCCGTATTGGAGGAACGAATTACATTTTTAATATCGAGAGAGAATTGAATTTACTAAAAGTAGCAGAAATTGTTACTAAAGTAAAAGATCACAAATATAGAGAAGGCAATTTACACACTGATGAGAAAGGAGTGTATTATAGCTATGCTGATACATTAACAAAGCATATGTCGGTTTTCCCGTTTAAAGAAATTGACTTTGGATTTAATCGTCCGGGAACGAAAGAAAACCTGCTTTACTTAAATGCTTCTCGTGATTTTTTCTTTGAGGATGAGCAAGTAAAAAGAGAAGACTTAGTAGAAAAATTACAAGATAGAGATAGTATTCAATTAGGGTTTAGTAAATCACTAGACTTTGAACATTATCTACAAGCAAGAATATTGTTGAAAGAATTAGAAATTTCTGATAAGTTCTTAAACAAAGATTTAGTTTACTAATTTACAGTAATTAAAATATATTAAACAAGGCTGACCCTAGGTAGTGTCAGCCTTGTTTAATTCTAGTAGTAAGTATCTTTTAATTTTTATTGATGATGATAAGGCTCGTTTCTCAATATCGTAAACCCACGATAGATTTGTTCAATAATAAAAAGACGAATCATTTGGTGTGAGAATGTCATACGAGAAAGAGATATTTTTCCTTTTGCATTTTTATACACTTCTTCAGAAAAACCATACGGTCCACCAATAACAAATACTAATGTTTTAATGCCCATATTCATGCGTTTTTGCAATTCTTCAGAAAAGCCAACGCTAGTAAAATCTTTTCCGTTTTCATCAAGTAATACAAGATAATCAGTAGGAGTGATTTTAGATAAGATTAGCTCACCTTCTTTCTGTTTTTGTTGAGCTTCAGACATATTTTTAGCATTTTTAATATCAGGAATGATTTCCATGTCGAAGTTGACATAGAAAGAAAGCCTTTTTGTGTATTCATCCATCAATGTCTGTAGTGGTTTGCTATCCGTTTTTCCTATTGCGATTAACTTGATATTCATCTGTATTTTTTATTTACCTACAAAAATAGTTTTTTTTTACAAATCAATAATTTACATCTGTGGCTTAATGATCAGCAGGTTAAAGTAGATCAATAGTCTACTCACTATATAGTTCCATTAATTTAATGGATGATAGAATATATTGTGTATTAAAAATTGTATCTTTGTATTGTTATTCAGCGCTCTAGCTGATGTTTCTTACAAAAATTACACAAATCAAAGTTTGCATTTTTTTTCTAAATTGACTGTAAAAAAAGTCAATTTGCAATTCCCCTTTTGTCAAATTTTAAGGAATTTAATTCAGGTTTAATCCCAGTGTTGTTCGGGGACGGTGGCAGTATTGTTCGGGAATATCCCCTTTTTGCAATGCGTTGCAGAGCAATTCTCGCACCCTTCTCGCACAAAACTGCTATTGAATTACGTGAAATACTTGTTAAGTATTGTAAATGCTGGGTTTTGTTAAAAAATGCGTTTTGCAAAAAAGGTTAATAAATGTAGTTTTTAGACATTATTTACCCTTGCAGTAAATAGGTATAGTGGTTTTTTGTATCGAAGGGCAATATTGTTAGAGCAGAAGAGATCATTTTATATTATTCAAACATGAAATAGGGAGCATTTTTATAATAGTGTATTTTTATTGAGTTATTACAAAGTAACGATGCTAAGATAGCTTCTATTATCAGAGTTGTGAATTGCTTTCAAATTATTGTATTTTTATCGTGTAATCACACAACCTTCTTGCTGCTTGATTTTCTATAGTCTCC
>NZ_BAEX01000091.1 GCF_000246945.1 Myroides injenensis M09-0166 | reverse complement strand
TTTTTATTTATTACTATCAAAAATTTAATACCATAAAGAATATAGTAACTGTTAAGACTTTATATACTCCTTAAAAATCAAAGATCTATAAATTATCAAAACAACAACAACTGCAACAATTATATACGAATTATTAAATAATATTAACTTCAAATTATATTACACTGATATAAAACCTCATTTTTTAGCTGCTAATATCAAAACTTAACTTTATTTTACTATTTTTAACCTCTCGACACCTTAAAATTTTATAAACAACTAGAAAACTTATTAAACGTATAATGAAAACAGACACATCTACGCAACCAAATTTCTTTGACACAAAAGTCCTGGGCCACCCAGCCGGATTATTTGTTTTGTTTTTTACTGAAATGTGGGAGCGCTTCTCATTTTATGGAATGCGCGTTCTACTTATCCAGTTTTTAACAATGTCCGTAATAGGACTAAATCCTGGTTGGGACATGAGTATGACAGATGCTGGAGCAATATTTGCAACTTATGCTATGCTACTCTATATTACACCTATTTTTGGGGGAATAATAGCTGACAAATATATTGGATACCGATGGGCAGTAGTAATAGGATCATTAATTATGACCCTAGGACATGCATCTATGACATTCGAAACTGAATTCTTTATGTACTTAGGTCTAGTTTTCTTAGTAGTTGGTACTGGATTCTTCAAACCTAATATGACATCAATACTTTCGGAAATGTATAAATCCTTTCCAGAGAAAAAAGATGGTGCTTATACAATCTTTTATATGGGGGTTAACGCTGGTGCATTCTTTGGAATGATGTTATGTGGATATATAGGAGAAAGAGTTGGATGGCATTATGGTTTTGGTTTGGCAGGAATATTCATGTTATTAGGTACGCTGCAGTTTTGGTTAGCTAAGCCTATATTTGGAAATATTGGTGATGTACCAAATACAAAAATAGAAATTACAAATGAAGATATTAAAAATACAGAGAATCTGACTGTAGAAGAAAAAGATGCTTTAAAACGTAATCCTTTTAGTACATTAGATTATATACTAATTGGGATTGTAACAATAATAGGCTTCCTATATGCTTTTGATGATGCCTTCTTGATTGTAGGAGGAATTAGACTTTTCCCTGAATCAATAGCTGGATTAGATGGTAAAACTGTTGGCATAGTATTCGGCTTACTAGTATTTATGTTCTTAATTATTTCCCGTATTATTCGCTATCCAAAGATTGTAAGAGATAGAATGATTGCTGTAATTATTTTTGCATTCTTTACCATCTTCTTCTGGATGTCTTTTGAACAAGGAGCGACATCTTTAGTAATCTTTGCAAGAGATAATACCCAAAGAATACTATCTGGTAACAAAGCTCTTCTATTTAATATTTTCAACTTACTACTAACAGTTGTACCATTATTAATTATATCATGGGTATTAATATTATTAGGTCGAAAAACATTTAAAAAAGCATTAGCATCTAATATTGTTTTAGCTATTACTTTTATTGGTGTTTGGGGAGCAGCACTTTGGATGCTTAATAGAGATTGGGCTTCACATGCATATGAATTAGAATATAAAGCAGTTCAAACTCCTGCACTT
This sequence comes from Myroides injenensis M09-0166, assembly GCF_000246945.1. Taxonomy (GTDB): domain Bacteria; phylum Bacteroidota; class Bacteroidia; order Flavobacteriales; family Flavobacteriaceae; genus Flavobacterium; species Flavobacterium injenense. The sequence continues at coordinate 12,191 of NZ_BAEX01000091.1, read as the reverse complement.
GACAGTAATGGAAAACAAAAAGTAGATGATCACAATAACCCTGTTTACAACTACACAGCAGTATCTTCAGACTTCATACCAAAACAAGGAGATCACGTAGTAGAACAAAAAACTATTGTATCAGATTTAGTAGAACGTAAAGTTGGTGAAAGAGTAGATATTTATGAAGAACTAGGAAAATATAATATTCTTACAAACGAAACTAAAGATAAATTAGAAAAGAGTGTAAACGAATATAATACATTACATAATACTGATAAAAGTGTCAGTATCGTGCAAGCGGAAATAAAAGAAATAAAAGACAACCAAGTAGAAATAACCGCTTCATGGTTTTCTATCTTAAACTCTTTCTTTATTATCGCATTTGCATCTATTGTATCTAAATTATGGGATTCGAAATATAACCCTCCTGCTTCTATTAAATATGGACTAGGTCTTATCATTATGGCTATTGGCTTTGGAGTATTGGCTTATGGAGCACATGGAATAACAGAAGGAACAAGAGTTTCAATGATGTGGTTAGTATTTGCTTATCTTTTCCATACACTAGGAGAACTTTTCTCTTCACCAGTAGGATTATCTTATGTATCTAAGCTTGTTCCCGCTCGAATGATTGCACTTATGTTTGGAATGTGGTATCTTGCAATCGCAATTGGAAATAATTTAGCAGCAAAATTAGGAGGACAAATTGAAAACATTACTGAGAAATACTCTTTATCTACTTTCTTCCTAATCTTCACTGTTGTTCCAATTGTAGCAGGTTTATTAGTAATTGCGCTAAATCCATTAATGAAAAAACTAATGCACGGTGTAAAATAAGCGCACTAATTAAAAATTAACAACAATGAACAAACTTTTTTTATTACTTACTTTTATGCTATCGACAGTTATAGCATCAGCTCAAGAAATTAAGTGGATGAGCTTTAATGAAGCAATAGAAGCACAAAAAGAGAATCCTAAACCTATTTTTATGGATACATTTACTGAATGGTGTGGACCATGTAAAATGTTAGATAAAAATACTTTTAGTGATGAAAAAGTAATTGACTACATCAATAAAAACTATTATGCAGTCAAATTTAACGCTGAAGGAAATGAAATCATTTCATTCCACAATAAAAAATTTACTAACCCTGGTTACAATGAAAATCGAAAAAGCAGAAATGCAACTCATGATTTTACAATGTACCTAAGAGTACCTGGTTATCCATCTATGGTAATCTTAGACTCAAAAGGAGAAATAGTAAAAACAATCGTTGGTTATAAAACACCTGAGCAATTGCTTGATGTGATATAATTTCAATTATTTTAAAGGTAATTTCCAAAATCCTCTTTCATGAATATCATGAAAGGGGATTTTTATTTTCTCGCAAACTGACTTTATTTGATCTTTTACCCAAAAAGGAGTGCTATTATGTATAACAACTTCTTTAGGTGTATAAAATGAAAAAAGACGATCATAATTAATTAAAACTTTTCCAGATATAATAATAAAATCTACTTCTTCATTTACGAAATAGTATGGATTACTCTCATTTAGAAATAATAGTTTTTTGTCATGAATAGGAAACAAATTAGGAATATTATCATCACAATCTTCCATACCTTCTTTTCCTAAATAATATACTTGTTTAGTATTTTTAAAATGATATTCTACTCTTATTTCGTCCTTCTTTTGCGTATAAGGTATTACCAACTCATTGTAATTATTATCAATATTCGTTCTATAGGCGTACTCTAACAATAATCCATTAATACAAATAAATAAAGCCACCGCAATAATCTTTTTATTGTACTTCATACCTATATAAATAAACACACCACTAAACAAAAGAATATATAATTGGACGGTTGATAGTTGAACTTTATCTACTAATAAAAAATCAAGAATATTCAAATGATTTACTAAGCTGTAAAAAAACACTATGATATTGTTTAAAATAAATTCTAATAGTTCCCCTACCCAACTTGATATAAAAGTAAATATAACTACAAAGACTGCTAAAAAAAGTATAACTGTTGCTAATGGTATTGCTATTAGGTTTCCTATTAAAAAAGACAAACTCAGTTGCCCAAAATAATAGACCTGTAAAGGCAATAATCCAATCTGAACAACTAACGATACAAAAATAATATCCTGAATATAGCTAATAACACTATTACGAGAACGATATTTCCTAAAATAAGGAAGAAAGCACATAATGCTCAATACCGCTAAATAAGACAATTGAAAACTAACATTATAAAGTAATAAGGGCTCAAAAAACAAACTAATAAATATTGCAATACCTAAATTATTCTCTAGTGAGGATTGTCTTTTAATCAAAAAGGAAATGCTTATTAAAGTAAACATAAAAACAGCTCGATAGACTGAAGGTGAAAATCCAGATAAGAATACAAATATCCATAAAAGTATGATGATTAAGTAAGTTCTAGATATTCGTGATAAAAAGCCTAAAAGGAAATTAAGCAATAAATAAAGTATTCCAATATGAAGTCCAGATATTGCAAGTATGTGCATAATACCAAGATTTTTAAAATCATGTACTACTTCATCACTTAAGTAAGTACGATCCCCTAATAAGATGGCTAAAACTCCCCCCTTAGCATCATCACTTAGAATATTGAGATCTTTCACTTTATTAATTAACTGATATCTCAAACGCAAAAGGCTATAATAATAACCTTTCTTCTCTCCTACCCACAAACATTTATCCACAAATAATTGTCCTTGAATTCCATTGATATAAAGATACTTTTTGTAATTAAAATCCCCTTTATTCTTTGGGTCAGGAATACCGTTTAGTTTACCTCGATAAAAGTATTGGCTACCTATTGCGGGATTAAACATAGAATCAGTAAAGACTAACAAGATACGTGAATCAATAGGGCTATCATTAATATTAATGATACGTCCGTAAAAACGTTTATAGTTTGAAACTTTTAACTCCTCCTCAACAATAAAAGAAATAGTTAACTCATCACTACCATTAATATAATGGTAATATCCCTTCTTATCTTTCTTATAATCGTAAAAAGAATGGACAAGACTACCACTAAATAAAAATAAAAGAGAAAGTAAAAAAGAGTGTAAATAAAATATACCTGTGCTTCTCTTAATTCTTGTGCGAGAAGATGAACTAATTCCAATAAAAACTAAACTTGTTATCACTGCCAATGCAGCTACATACATAGAAATAGTAGAGTAAATTGCTATACCTAAGCAAAAGAAAAAGGAATAAAACAAAAAAGAGAATTTTAATACTTTCATATTTATAAAGCATCAAAATTCTCTCCAAACTATATTTATTACAAAATTTATTCTGTAGCCAAAACACGATTTATTTGTGCAAATCGAGTTTTATAGTAAGCTTCATTAGTTGAGGATACAATTACACCTTTTGAAGTTGAAGAATGAATAAACTTAATTTCCCCATCTACAACTTCAGTGATAATCCCAACATGGCTAATGCGATTACCTCTTGTCTTAAAGAAAATCAAATCTCCTTTTTGAGCTTGAGATTTCTTTATTTTTTCACCTACCTGCGCCATCTCACGCGAACTTCTAGGTAAATTTATATCAGTATTTGCAAAAGCATTCATTACTAATCCAGAGCAATCAATACCATTAAAAGATGTTCCTCCAAAACGATATCTAACACCCGAATAATTAAAAGCAGAATTTATGACTTCCTCGGTTCCTAATAATGATGAATTATTATTCATGTCATCCATAAACTCATCTAATAAAGCATCCAAGTCTGCCTGCAATACTTGGTCAGTTTTTTTGCTTTCTTTAATTACAATAGTTTCATTCCTCTTTTTATAAGGATTATTCTCCACGTTATTTTCTGTAAAACTATACCTATAATTTACTTTATCTAATGTTGTCGCATTTGCACAAATTGCAGTAAACATTAGAAGAACTGATGATATTCCTATTGTAATTTTCATAGCAAAAAAATTGTTTATTAGCCTATCTTACTTCTTCGTATTCTTTATTATTTCGTCAGCAGTATGCATACTAGCTCCACGACCGCCTAATTTACGAATAAGTTTGTCATATTTCAAGAGTAATTTATCTCTTTTTTCGCCTTTTACGATTTTTTTGAATTCTTCCTCTATTCTTTTGGCATTACAATCTCCTTGAATAAGCTCAACTACAACATCATCATCCATAATTAAATTAACTAATGAAATATATTTTAATGTTATAATTCTCTTTGCTATTTCGTAAGAAAGACGATTACCTTTATACAATACCACTTGTGGAACTCTAAAAAGTGCAGTTTCTAAAGTTGCAGTTCCAGAAGTTACTAAAGCAGCATGAGCAATATTTAATAATGCATAGGTTTCATTAAAAACAAAAGAAATATTCTTATCCTTCATAAATTGCTCATAAAAAGAAGCCTCTTGACCTGGTGCACCAGCTATCACAAACTGATATTGAGGATAATGATGAATCACCGTAAGCATTTCACTTAACAACCTACTGATTTCTTGTTTTCTACTACCAGGTAATAAAGCAATAATAGGTCGGTCATCTAAATTGTGTTTCTTTCTAAAATCAGGGTGTTCTACATCGCGATAAGCCTCAATTGCATCAATTAAAGGATGTCCTACAAATGTAACAGAGTAATTATGTTTCTTCTCGTAAAAATCCTTCTCAAAAGGCAATATCACATACATATAATCGACATCACGCTTAATTGCTTTTATGCGATTTTCTTTCCACGCCCAAATTTGAGGTGATATATAATAATGTGTAGGTATTCCAAGCTCTTTAGCCCATTTAGCAATACGCATATTAAAACCAGGATAATCAATAAATATCAACATATCTGGTTTAAATTCTGAAATATCTTTTTTACAAAATGAGATATTACGTAATATTGTTTTTAGATTTTGTAGCACTTCTACAAATCCCATAAAAGCAAGATCCTTATAGTGTTTAACTAAAGTCCCTCCTGCCTTTTCCATTAAATCTCCACCCCAAAAACGTATTTCTGCATGAGGATCTTTTTCATATATCGCCTTCATTAGATTTGAACCATGCAAATCCCCTGAAGCCTCTCCTGCTATAATGTAATACTTCATCTAAATAATCTGCGTTATAAACGTTATAATTATAACCGCTAAAATACATCCTCTTGACAAAAAATCGTATCTTTTATTGATAAAAAAAGTAAAAAGAGCTAGGTTTAACAAGCTACCTATAGCAGTTATTTTACCTAGCATCCCTGTATTTTTAATGAATTCGAAATCTCGAAAAAATTCAAAGTGGGTAAAACTAACTAAATAAAGTTCAACCCCAATTAGAGTTGCAATTACACCACATAAAAAGCCTATAGCAATATTAGCAAGCTTACCATTCATTATAAATCCCAAGTATTAATTCTTTTTATCGTATGATGAGCTGTCAAATCAAAATGTACAGGTACTAATGATACATAACCATTCTGAAGTGCCCATTCATCAGTATCTTCCCCTTTATCTTGGTTGACAAATTCTCCTTTTAACCAGTAATATTCTTTACCGTGAGGACTAACTCTCTTATCAAAGTTTTCTTCCCATGTTGCTTTTGCTTGACGACAAACTTTTATCCCCTTAATTTCATCTGTTTTTAATTTAGGGAAATTGACATTAAATACAACATCAGTAGGAATTCCTTTAGCAAGAGCTTCTAATGTAATCTTTTTAATAAAAGGTTTTATTTGTTCAAAATCTGCATTCCAACTAAAATCTAATAATGAAAAACCTATTGCAGGAATACCACTCATACCCGCTTCTAAAGCAGCACTCATCGTCCCAGAATAAATCACATTAATTGAAGAGTTTGAACCATGGTTTACACCTGACACACATAAATCTGGTTTTCTGTCTAAGATTTGCCCTAAAGCTATCTTAACACAATCAACAGGCGTTCCTGAACAAGCGTATTCTAACTCTAATGTAGGATCAATATCTACTTTTTCAAGTGTAAGTGTATTATTAATCGTAACTGCATGCCCCATTCCCGATTGTGCACTATCTGGTGCTACAACAACAACATCTCCAATTTCTTTCATTACATCAATCAATGTCCTTATTCCTGGTGCAGTGATTCCGTCATCGTTTGTGACTAATATTAATGGTCTTTGTATCATTTGATTATTTTAATTACATTCGCTAATGTACTAAATATTGATGAAAACTTAAGTGTCAATATTAATACCAAAAATGAAATAAGACGACAAATAATGCTTTACACCGACTTTTTAACAAATTATTATCGGCGCATACATTTGTATCTTTACTTTTTTAACTACTTTAGTTGAAAACTAATTAATGAATACTATTTGGTTATTTATGAAAAAGAATTTTAAGATTATAGTACTTCTACTTGGAGTATCAGCTTTACTATGGAGCTTTATCCCAAAAGAGCCTAAAGAGAATCCAGAAAAGGATCAGCTGCTGCTTGAATTAGTTACCTATTTACTAGAACGTACGCATTATGATCCTCCTAAAATAGATGATAAGTTTTCTCAGGATGTATACAAAGAATACCTTAAAGGACTAGATCCTATGAAGCGTTATTTCTTACAGTCTGACATCGACGAGTTTTCTAGTTACGAATTTCTTTTAGATGATATGATTCAACTAAAAGAGTTGTCATTTTTTGATCTTACTTATGAGCGCATTACAAAAAGAATGGAAGAAGCAAAAGGCTTTTACAAAACTCTTTTAGAAGAACCTTTTGATTTTTCTACTGATGATACTTTTAATGCTGACTATGATAGTATTGGATATGCTAAAGATGAAAATGAATTAAAAGATCGTTGGAAAAAACAATTAAAACTTACTGTATTATCAACAATAAATGATAATCTAAAAATACAAGAAGGAAAAGATGTTGTCGATGAAGACGAACTTATAGAAGAAGAAGTTACTACTGTTAAGAAAGATGATAAAAAGAAAAAAGACGACAAACCTGTTGAGAAAAAATCTTTTGAAAAATTAGAAAAAGAAGCAAGAGAAAGTGCTGCAAAATCTTTAGATGAATACTTTGATGTACTAGGTGATTTAGAACGCAAAGATTGGTTCTCTGTTTATTTGAATGCCATTGTTGAACGTTTTGACCCACATACTTTCTATTTTGCACCAGAGGACAAAGAGAAGTTTGATGCTAGCATGAGTGGAAACTTTGAAGGAATTGGTGCTGTATTAAGAAAAAAATCTGAAGGAGTTGAGATTAATGAACTTGTTACAGGTGGTCCAGCTTGGAAAGGAAAAGAAATAGAAGTTGGAGATATTATTCTAAAAGTTGGACAAACAAAAGATGAAGAACCTATCGACATTGTTGGTATGCGTCTTGATAACGTTGTCAAACTTATTAAAGGTAAAAAAGATACATCAGTATATCTTACAGTTAAGAAAATAGACGGAACCATTAAAGTAATTTCTTTAATGCGTGAAGTAATTGAGATGGAAGAAACCTATGCAAAATCTTCTATTATAGAAAACGGCGGTAAAAAATATGGAGTAATCCATTTACCTAAATTCTATATTGACTTTGAAAATAAAGATAGAAGAAATGCCTTTACTGACGTTGCTAAAGAAATTAAAGAATTAAAAGAACAAAATATTGATGGTATCATCATGGACTTAAGAAACAATGGTGGTGGATCACTACAAACTGTTGTTGATATGGTGGGGCTTTTTGCAAAAGAAGGACCGGTAGTTCAAGTGAAGTCTTCGAGAGGAAAACAACAAGTATTAGATGATAAAGGCACTCCAATTGTATGGGAAGGTCCTCTAGTTGTATTGGTTAATAATTTCTCTGCATCTGCATCTGAAATCTTTGCTGCTGCAATTCAAGATTACAAGCGTGGAGTAATCATTGGTAGTAAACATACTTATGGTAAAGGAACTGTACAAAATCTTGTTGATTTAAATGAGTTACTTAAAAAACAACCTTTTGGAGATTTAGGAGCGCTTAAAATTACACTACAAAAATTCTATAGAATTAATGGTGGATCTACGCAAAGAGAAGGGGTATTAAGTGATATAGTTTTACCAGATCGCTATTCTTATATCGATATGGGTGAGAGAGATATGGATAATGCAATGCCATGGGATAAAATAGAAAGAGCAAATTATACACCATATAATAATAACTTTACGCCTATCATTGAGAAAAGTAAAAAGCGTATAGTTGCTAATGAGCAGTTCAAATTAATTGATGAAAATGCGCAATGGATTAACGAACGTAAAGATGAAAAAGAGTTCTCTTTGAATCTTGATAAATACCAACAAAGACAAAAAGAAGTTGAAGAAAAAGCGAAAAAATTTAAAGCTATTTCTAAGTATAAAAACGATTTAAAATTTGTTTCGCTTCCAAGTGAGATAGAAAGAATTAAAACAGATACTATCTTAGAGCAAAAACGTGATAGATGGCATGAAATGCTTAATTCTGATGTCTATATAGAAGAAGGAGTTAATATCTTAAAAGATTTAGCTAACTATAAAACAGACAATCTTAAACCAATAGACTCTAAAAACACTTTATCTGACAAACGTAAATAATGTCACACCAAAGTAAATCTTATACAAGACTTGCGCTCCAAAAATTCAAAAAGAATATTTGGGGCGTTTTGTCTTTATGGTTTATTATACTAATCAGTTTACTATCACTCACGGCCTATATTTATATTCCTGATAATAGTAAAAATGCTAATACAGGTGACTTGGCACTTCGCTCAAATCCTCCTGGTTTTACCATTAATGTAATTGAGATTCCGAATAATGATAATAGAACATTAAAAGAATTATTATTTGGAAGAGAAACACCAATGCAACAAATTCCAATTAGTGATTATTACATTAAAGGAGATAGTATAGTTTACAAACCTTATAGTACACAGCCTGATTTAGAAGATTTTAAATCACTAAACTTTAAAGAGCTTAATGACAACCTAGATGGAAATCATCTAATCAAGAAAAAAACATATTGGCTAGGCACTGATAATCAGGGAAGAGATTTTTTGAGCAGACTTATTATTGGATCGCGTATATCCTTATCTATTGGATTTGTAGCAGTATTTATATCGCTAGTTATTGGAATATCGTTAGGTGCGATAGCAGGGTATTATGGCGGAAAAGTGGATGCTTTTATACTGTGGTTAATTAATATTTTCTGGTCTATTCCTACTTTACTACTTGTTATAGCAATTACATTAGCCTTAGGTAAAGGTTTTTGGCAAGTATTTATTGCGGTAGGGTTAACAATGTGGGTAGAAGTAGCACGAGTGGTAAGAGGTCAGGTAATAAGCATAAAAGAGCAACAATATGTCACTGCTGCAAGAGCTTTAGGCTATACGAATGCAAGAATTATTATTAAACATATTCTACCTAATTGTATGGCTCCTGTAATTGTTATATCTGCAGCTAACTTTGCGTCTGCTATCTTAGTAGAAAGCGGTCTTAGTTTCTTAGGCTTAGGTACACAAGTTCCTACACCTAGCTGGGGCGCAATGATTAAAGAAAATTACAACTATATTTTATTAGGAAAACCTTACTTAGCTCTATTACCAGGTTTAGCGATGTTTTTACTTGTAATTAGTTTTATGATGATTGGCAACGCATTAAGAGACGCCTTGGATGTAAAAGAGAAATAACCGTTTATAAAATTACTTTACTAATAATTTTCTCAGTTCTGTCTTATTCCCATTATAAATATTCAAATCAACCTTACCATCAATACCTTTAATAACACCCTTTTCTGTAAATTGCCAAAAATGCCATTCTGGTTTAATCTCTTCGACAAAGAAATTATAATTTGCTATCCAAATTGTATGTTCTGGAAACCATTTTTTTAGATGAGTACTATAGTAATTCTCACCTGAGTACAAAATTGGTTTTACTTTATAATGTTTCTCCACGATATCCATCCAACGCTGTAGACCAAGCACTAAACTATCCATAGATTGCCCTTTAGGACGCTCTTCAATATCTAAAACAGGAGGTAAATCACCCTCAGATAATTTTACAACATTAATGAAGTTTTTAGCTTGTTCGACAGAATTCTCATCTGGTCTATAATAGTGGTAAGCCCCTCTAATGAAATGGTTAGCTCTAGCGCCTTTCCAATTTATTGAAAAAGCCTTATCCTTACTATCCTCCCCCATTGTAGCACGCACAAAAACAAACTCGAGAGGTGACTTTCCTGAAACAGAATCTACTAATGCCCAATCAATTACTCCCTGATAATGAGAAACATCAAAACCAATAACTTTATCACTATGACGACTTAGAACTTCTATTGTTCTGAAATCGAATACTGATTTTTCATCAGCTTCTTTTCGTTCTCTACTAAAAAAGTATTTTAATCCATCTTGAAACGTAATTCCAAACCAAGTACCAATACCTAATAAAACGGAAATAATTACAATCCACTTTACGCGGTTCAAAACTACTTTTGTCTTATCCGTCTTTTTCTTTTTTCTAACAGAAGGTTTGCGTGGGGTTGTCTTTCTAGGAGTACGTGAAATACCCTTTAAAACTTCACGACCGTTAGCAGATTCTTTATTTGACTTTGGATTACTCATTACATGATTAAGAAAAGACAAAAGTATTTAATTCTATTGATATTCAATAGTAAAGTTTACTTATCTAACTTTATAACAGGAACTGGTAATGGTATATTATTAAGTTTAAATTTCTTATCGATTTCAAAACGAATACTACTAGCAATTCTATCATTATCAAAAGCATTATCTATAAAGTAATATAGAATAAAACGTATAGATGATTCACCGAATTGATCGATAAATACAATTGGTTTTGGATCTTTTAATACATCATCATTATCTTCCACGCAGCTTAGTAATACAGCCTTTACCAACTCTACGTCAGTTCCTATAAAAGCTCCTACATCAATACGTGCTCTAATAGTAGGGTCTTCATGTGTCCAGTTATAGACAATTTCATCAATTAATTTTCTGTTAGGAATAACAATATCTTTTCTATTACGAGTTTCTACTATTGTACAACGAAGATTAATTGTTTTTACTCTTGCTACTTGGTTATGAACCTCTATTACGTCTCCTACCATTAATGTCTTGTCGAACAAGATATATATACCCGCAATTAAATCTCTGAATATATCTTGCAAAGCAAATCCCAATCCTACAAAAAGAGCGGCTGAAGTAGTAAGAAACATTGTGATCTCAATTCCGATTACGTTCAATACAAAGAAGAACATAATCAAATAAATAAAGTAATTAACAAAGTTAAAAACACTACTTAATCGGGCAGCTACATCAGGAGATGCCATACGTGTAAAAGTTTTCTTCAATAAGCGCAAACCATATTTAGTAATAGTAAATACCATTACAATGAAAATGATCGTCCCTATTGTAATAGTAACAGAACGACTTGCATAAAGCTCATATTCAAGAACACGAGAAAGAAAACCTTTTATTTCCAACATAATAAATTAAAATATTTGTAATATAACTTACTTCTTAACCTGTAGTTTAAGACAATCTCCACTAACAAAAGTCACTTTATCAACTAAAATGCTTTATAAAAATAATCCAAAAAAATTGACTGAATAATCAAAACTACAATTTTATAGTCTTATCAATACTTGTATTCCATAAAATAAAAACAAAAACTACAATCACTTATTATACAACAAAGGGCAATCCTAAATATAAGCTATTTGTAAAACAACTTTCATGTATTAAGCACTAAAAGAAAAAAGTTTCAATACTAAAATCAACGCATTCAGCCTTAAAAATAATACAAAAAGAGCTACTTATAGCTAGAACGATGCATAATGCTCCTGCTTTGATACAACAATGATACCGTAGTGATGCCGCTATTTTAATGTATTTAAGCGACATCATTGCGGTATCATAGCGGCATCACTGCGGCATCACTAACCAAATTAGTACCCTATAAGTGTATTTTTATATAAAATAAACTGTTTTAAAACTTAATATATTAGGAAAGCAGTGAGACTAAAAACTTATTAAAAGTTAAGCATAAAAAAAGCCCCTTCAAATGAAGAGGCTATATTGTGCGGGTAAAAGGACTCGAACCTTCACACCTTGCGGCACCAGATCCTAAGTCTGGCGTGTCTACCAATTTCACCATACCCGCGGAATTAGTGGAACTTCCTGTTCCTTTAAGACGTTGCAAATATA
>NZ_BAEX01000092.1 GCF_000246945.1 Myroides injenensis M09-0166 | reverse complement strand
ATTATTAATCTTTTTGATTATTTTTCTTCTGTTTTAGCAGGTTCTTCAGCTTTTTTCTTTTTACCAAAAAGACCTTTTAACCCCTCACCTATTTTATTTACAACTTCTTCCGTTTCATCTTTTTTGGTATCTGAAGTTGCTTTTTCACCTTCTGTTGTTGCAGTATCTTCTTTCTTACCTCCACCTAATAGGTCCATTAAAGCTCCTTTACCTTTATCAACCAAGCGGTTTTTTTGTTCTTCAATAATCTGATTTGTCAAATTAGTAACTACTTGCCCCATATTAGTTCCCACTTTTGGATTAGAGAAGTTTCCAGTCAATCCCACCTTAACAGGTATCTCTTCAAATTTGGCACTCTCTTTTGGTCCTAAGCTAGCAAGTGTACTTGCGATATCATTACCTAATAATTTGGCTGGGACTTTAAAATCTAAAGTATAATCCATAGATTGATCAAATCCATGTTCTCCTGAGACTTGTACAGACATATCCTTTAATTTTAAATCAAATGGCTTGAATTGAACTTTCCCATTATTAAAGACAATATGTATACGCTGATTATTCAAATTCAGCTTTTTCATATCTATAAATGAAACAGTTTTATCTAAAGTCGATAACAATTGTGACTTTTCTGGATCAATATTAGTATCTAATAATGTTCCTTGAATATCTCCACTTAGACTGTTCATATTAGGTGCTAAATCAGCTGCGTCTAAATTCCCTTTCATTTTTATTTCCCCATTAATATTACCAGCAATAATTCCTCCAATCGGAGCAATTGTCTTTAAGAATTCTAATTCAGTAAAAGTTTTAGTAATATCTAATTTTTTTAAGTTTAAATCCATTGCAAAAGTTGGCACAGCTTCTTTTGTCGAAACGTGACCTGCAAAGCCTAAAACTCCACCAAAAATATTAGTTGACATATTTTCTAAACGAGCTGCTTCATCTTTTATCACTAAACGACCTTTTACATTCTTTAGCACTAGATTATCGTATACTACAGTATTAGCATTGGCATTTATTGAACAATCCAAAAATCCTGGAATTTTTAAAGGTTCTTGAGCTGCTGTTGAAGTCTTAGTTTCTTTTTTCTTACTCTCAGTAGTAGCTTCAGCTTCTTCTTTCAATAAATCAGCCAGAACAAAATTATTAGAATTCACATTAAAGTTCCCTTTTAGCGTCTGTTTATTAAATAGAAAACCATATAAGTTATCTAATCTACCATTAGCTGTTAAATCAGTAGTTCCAGTTTTTAAACTAAACTTATTTAAAGAAACATTACTCGTATTAAATGTCAGAGCTGCTTCTTGAATTTGTAATGGCTTAGCCATTGCTTCATTCTCAAAATTAAACCCTGTTAGTGATAAGCTACCAGCATTCTTTATATTTTGATATTGCTCTTTCTCTACAGATTTCATATCAAAATTAGTACTGACATTAGCTTTTAAAATACCTGATAAAGGAAAGTCAAGCTTAACAGGATAAGCCTTAGTGACATTGCCAAGATTAACTATCCCATCAAACTTAGCATCTATAATTGCATTCTCTGTAATATTTTTTAAATGTGCTTTAGCATTAAAAGCATCCTGATCAATTTTAAATGATAGCTTATTAATATCTACATAAATATCTTTCATTAAGCCTGTTTCATTCATTACATTTACATCTAACATAATGTTTTGAACAGCTTTTGGCAAGTCAGGATATTGAAATGAAGCATTATTAGAATTCATGTGTATTGCTAAAGTTGGAATTGTTTTTTCAGTATACTTCCCTTTTACTTTTCCTTCCACTTTGAAATCTCCACTAGTCTTAACCCCTTTAAGATTACCAGCATATGCTTCCGGTATTAAACCTAAAAAGTTTTTGAAATCCGAATCTGGTGTAGCAAATGTTAAATCATATTGTTGGCCTTCTTCTAAAATTTGAATAAAGCCATCAAATTGTAATGGTAGTTGATTTATCAAAGCTTTGTTATCTTTGAAAGAGAACTTCATATTCTCCATATCCATACCTATTACGGCCTGCAATGATAAATTAACATCGTTCAAAAATTTAGTCCCGTCCATTACAAAAGAAACTTTTGCTTTTGATTCAGTATCTAAGTCAAGAATATTAGCAGCCATATTCCCCGTTCCTCTGTGGTAAAAATCATTTACCATAAACATCATTTTAGAACTAAGATCTTCATATTTCAACTGCAGATTCTCAACTTCGTAATAATTAAGTGCAAGCGAAAAATTAGAATCATCATTATTATCATCCTCTTTTTCGTCATCTTTCTTAATAGCAATATCATAATTAGCCAAACCATCTTTATTAACTAATACATTTACATTAGCATCAGAAACAGTAATAGCTTCTATGTTCATTGGCTTATCTTCCCCCTTGAACAGTTCCATTACGGACATTTTTAATCCGATAGTTTTTGCAGATACTAAGGTATCTCCCTCAAAAGGAGCTTTATTAATCACAACCAAGTCTTCTATTGATATTGTTGCTTTAGGAAAACCTTTTATTAAGCTTAAATTTACTTTTTCAAAATTAACTGTAGCATTTACATTCTCATTGATTGTTTTCTTTACTAAATCTTGAATTTTACCTTTAAACATAAAAGGAGCAACTAATAATACTACTATTATAAGTAGTAATATTCCACCACCCCATTTTAAAACTTTCTTCATAATTATTCTTTTTATACAAAATAACAAAAAAAAGAGCCAACTCATATCTTTATGGTTGGCTTCTTGTTTTATTTAGCTTTTTTTAACACTATTTGATATTTAATTCAAATGGCATAATCGTTTGAGCTCCTTTTAATGAATTAAAATAATTTAATCGTTCAAGCATTTCAAAATTCTCTTCACCTACTTTTTCTTTAATTAAATCATCTTGAGTTTTTAATATTGATGCTCCAAAATAGCTTCTTAATAAATCTTCAAATTTTAATTCATATTCTGGATAGCTAACTAATTTATAATTATCTATTTCTACTTTATTAGCAGCGTAGGCAACAGCTTCTTTCAGTCCTCCTAATTCATCTACTAAACCTTTATCAATAGCATCTGCTCCAGTCCA
Organism: Myroides injenensis M09-0166; assembly: GCF_000246945.1. GTDB lineage: Bacteria > Bacteroidota > Bacteroidia > Flavobacteriales > Flavobacteriaceae > Flavobacterium > Flavobacterium injenense. The sequence goes on along the minus strand of NZ_BAEX01000092.1, from coordinate 10,523 downwards.
AACACGTCCTTGCGCAACAGCATCAATTTCCTCAAATGATTTATTTCTACCAGTAGCTACTCTATTAACAAATGTAGTGTAAATGTCTTCTACACTTTCTGTCATTACAGCTTTAAAGTTAGGATCAATTGGTTTAAAAGGGCTATAAGTAGCTGCATTTTTATGTGTTTTTACATCTTGAGCATTTACACCATATTTTGTTGCTAATTCACTAAAGTTTGGCAACATCCCAAAAACACCTATTGACCCAGTGATTGTAGTAGGATCTGCAAAAATATAATCTGCATTACATGAAATGTAATAACCACCTGAAGCAGCAAGATTACCCATTGAAACAATTACTGGTTTCTCCTTTTTAGTCAATTCAATTTCTCTCCAAATTAAATCTGAAGTTAATGCACTACCTCCAGGGCTATTAACACGAAGAACAATAGCTTTTACTTTGTCATTTTTACGTGCTTTTCGAAGAGCTCTATTAATTGATCCCTCTCCAATATAATTTACATTACCTTCACCACTTAAGATTTGACCTTGAGCATAAATAACAGCTATTTCATCACCTTTACTTGTAGCTTGATTTATTGCATCCTTAGCATACTCTAATATTTTTATTTTATTATACTCCTTGTCGCTTTCTACCCCTAGTAAATTTCGTATTGCTTCATGATATTCATCCTCGTAAACTACTTTATCAACTAAACCTACTTTCAATGCTCTTTCTGGTGTACAAGCATCTAAGTTATCAGCAATATTATTTAAAGTATCTACTGAAATTTTTCTAGATTCTACAATATCCTCAACAATTGTATTCCACATTGAATTTAAGAAAGCTAAAGTCTGCTCATGATTGGCAGGGCTCATCTTATCTTCTAAATAAGGTTCTACCGCACTTTTATATTTTCCATGACGTATTACCTCCATCTTCACACCTGTCTTGTCTTCTAATCCTTTTAAATATAAAATTTCAGTATAAAGACCTCTAAAATCAATTGCTCCAACAGGATTTACATAGACTGAATCAGCAATTGAATTAAGATAGTATTCTTTTTGATCATATACATTAGCATATGCTAGAACAAATTTCCCACTTTCTTTAAAATCCTTTAAATGATTTCTTATTTCTCGTAATTGAGAAACTCCTAATTCACTTGTATTATTAATAATTGATATTCCCTTAATCTTACTATCTGTCTGGGCATAATCAATTGCCTCTAATATATTAGATACACCTTTACTATCTGTATCTTTTATATTCAAATCTTTATAATTGAATTTTCCTCCGTAATCATAACGAACATCTGATAAATCTAAGACTAATACAGAATTATCCTTAACAATTACTTTGTCTGAACTACTTCCAATAGCTGTAGCAATAACAATTAAACCAAAAAACAACAATCCAAAGAATAAAAATAATCCCACTATTGTTGCTAAAACATTTCTTAAAAACCTCATATTAAATCAATTTTCTATATTAGTATCAATTTTCTATTTTTTGTTACAATGATGACTCAAAATTGTGAATAATAACTGATACAAAAGTAGCATTTATTCAAATTTCTTTTAGTTACTTTGCCCCTATGTATACACAAAATAACATTGTTTTATCCATAGGTACTAATCAAGGCGATAAAAAAGGTAATATCCAAAAAGCCATCGACCTAATTCACAACCTGATAGGTACTGTTATCAAAATTTCTCCAATTTACGAATTTCCTGCATGGGGATTCGAAAGTGAGCCTTTTTATAATTGTGCTGTTCTAATTCATAGTAAACTTGAAGGTGAAATTGCTATTAAAAATATACTGGAAATAGAACAACAATTAGGTAGAGTACGCTCTATCGATGGTGGATATATAGCACGTACAATTGATATCGATATTATTACCTTTAATCAAGAAGTGTATAACACTGCTAGCTTAACTGTACCTCATCCATTGATGCAGGAAAGATTATTTGTATTACAACCATTAGCTGATTTAAATATTGATTGGGAACATCCTATCTTAAAGAAATCAGTAAAACAATTATTGAAAGATTGTATAGATAATTCTACTTATAAAATAGTAGATACATTAGACTCCCCATTAGATAAATATGCCTTTGCAGATGTGAATTTTATTGCTATCGAAGGAAATATAGGAGCAGGAAAAACTACGTTAACCACAAGAATATCGGAAGACTTTAATGCTAAGGTAATTTTAGAAGGTTTTGCAGATAATCCATTTCTTCCAAAATTTTACAAGGATGCTACTCGATATGCTTTTCCTTTAGAGATGTCATTTCTTGCAGACCGCTATATGCAGCTATCAGATGATTTGGCTCAATTTGATTTGTTTAAAGAATTTATTATTGCAGATTACTATATTTTTAAATCTCTTATTTTTGCACAGATTACTTTAGAAGAGGACGAGTTTAGATTATATAAACAGATTTTCGAAATAATGTATAAAGAAACACCACAACCTGATTTGTATGTTTTCTTATATCAAAATACTGATCGACTTCTTGATAATATTCAAAAGAGAGGTCGTTCTTACGAAAGTGACATTACTGGTAATTACCTTGACAATGTCAATCAAGGATATTTAAATTATATCAAGACACTTCCTAACCACAAGGTTTTAGTAATTGATATTTCAGATATGGATTTCGTAGCTTCTCAAGGAGATTATATCAAAGTATTAGAATTAATTCAAAATAAACTAAAATAAAAAACCTTGTATCTCTACAAGGTTTTTTTATTAATCATCTGTTGAAATAAATCCCAAATTACAATTCCAGCACTTACTGCAATATTCAATGAATGCTTTGTCCCTAATTGAGGAATTTCGATTACACCATCGCTTAAATCTACAACTTCCTGAGAAACACCTTTCACTTCATTTCCAAACACAAGGGCATAATGAGTATTTTCTTCTACCTTAAAATCATTTAACATTACACTACGCTCTACTTGTTCTACAGATAGAACCACTACATTCTTTTCTTTTAAATCCTTTACTACCTCAACTATATCTTTTACATATTCCCATTCTACAGTATCTGTAGCCCCTAAAGCCGTTTTATGTATTTCTTTATTAGGTGGCGTTGCTGTAATACCACATAAATAAATTTTATTAATTAAGAAGGCATCACTTGTTCTAAATACAGAACCAATATTATGTAAACTTCTTACATCGTCTAAGATAATAGTTAAAGGAGTTTTTTCTGAAGTTTTAAACTCTTCTATATTTTTTCTGTCCAACTCACTATTGGCTAACTTACGCATACTTATTTTTTATTGCAAAAGTAGAAAATATATTTCATCAGATTAAATTGATGAATTTCTTAAGTGTAAAAAGTAAGAGCTATTTTTTATTACTCTAAGACTTACCTTGATTAATTATTCAAATATTTAAACATAAAAATAATAATAAATTCAAATATTAAACAAAAAACAATGATTAAAACCATTTTATTAACAACAAAACTTGATATAATTATATTTTTTACATTAACTTAGATAACAGAACCAAAAACTAACATGATATGAGTACCCCTACCCTTAATCGTTTAGCATTGGCTAGTATCGCAAACAACGTGCTCTTTCTTTTTCTATTTAGAATAGGCATTACTGCAAGCTTTTACCAAGATACGCACTTTGCTATTTTCTTTAATATCTTATGGCTACCAAGTTTAACAGCCTTAATTTTGCTACCTACAATAATTGTATTTAATTTAAATGTAAAGGAATTGGTATTTTTTAAGCTTCCGATTTTTGCAATTACATTATCCATTTTATCTGTAATATTATTCACAATGACTAGTATTAATTAATTTTTTTAACAAAAAAGTAAAACAAAATGATTGGCTTTCTAGTTCAGACATAGTACTTTTGCAAGCTGAATTAAAATCAAGATGTTTACAACTTTAATTACTCGTATTATTACTTCACCCGTAATTATTTATACTACACGCTGTACAATTGGCTTAGCGATAGGTTATGCTTTACTTAAAAATCTGCCTCAGTATGAAATTTTATGGACAATGATTTCGATTATGCTAGTAATTTCACCAGAGGGTAAAAACTCTAAAAAGCTTTCAATTGAACGCTTTAATTCAAATTTAATTGGTTCAATAGCTGGGCTTATTTGCTTAGAAATTCATCCTGAATTGAACTTTTATGTATGTCTAATGGGAGCCTTTATTACGATTTTTACTTGCTATATTTTTAATATTTTAAATATGGCTAGAGTAGCATTGGTAGCCTTACTTATTATTTTAATACATCCATTAAGTAGCTCCACACTAGAAGTTACTCCATTAATGCGCACTGGTGCAGTTACAGCAGGATGTTTCATTGGACTAATGATTACTGTAATTACTTCAACAATTATAAGACGATTAAAACGTTTTTACGGAATTCCTCTAAAATAAATACTCTTTGCGGTATCGAAATTATTCATTCCGATTTCTTGCGCTATATTTGTAAAAATCTATTCAAAACTTTACAATTATGGCTGGAAAAGCTAAAGCTCCAAAAGAAACTCCTTTAATGAAACAATACAACGATATTAAAGCTAAGTATCCTGATGCTTGCTTATTATTTCGTGTTGGAGATTTTTATGAAACCTTTGGAGAAGATGCTATTCGTACTGCAAAAATATTAGGAATTACGCTAACAAAAAGAGGTGCAGGAAGTCCAAGTGAAACAGAACTTGCAGGCTTTCCTCATCACTCTATAAACGTATATCTTCCTAAATTAGTTAAAGCAGGCTTACGTGTTGCTATATGCGACCAATTAGAAGATCCTAAAACTACTAAAACAATTGTAAAAAGAGGCGTTACTGAATTAGTTACTCCTGGTGTAGCTTTAAATGATGAAGTACTTCACTCAAAAACAAATAATTTCCTTTGCGCCTTACATTTTGCAAAAAAAACTATAGGGATATCTTTCTTAGATGTTTCTACTGGTGAATTTCTTACAACTGAAGGTGATTCAGAATACATCGATAAGCTATTACAAAACTTTAGACCTAGTGAAGTATTAATACAAAAAAATAATAAACTTCACTTTGCAGAGCTTTTTGGTTCAGACTTTAATTTGTTTTTCTTAGATGATTGGGTTTTTAAAGAAGATTTTGCAATAGAATCTTTAACTACTCATTTTAAGACTAATTCTTTAAAAGGTTTTGGAATTGAAGACTTGCAAGAGGGAATCATAGCGAGTGGGGCAATCTTATTTTACCTTTCAGAAACACAGCATACAAGGATTCAACATATTTCAAATATTCAACGTATAGCAGAAGATGCCTACGTTTGGATGGATAGATTTACTATTAGAAATCTTGAGCTTTATCATAGTACGAATCCCAATGCTATTACCCTATTACAGGTAATTGACAAAACTATTTCTCCAATGGGAGGAAGACTTTTAAAACGATGGCTTGCACTTCCTTTAAAGAATTCTAAAAGGATTAATGAACGTCATGAAATTGTAGAAGAATTGCAAAAAGACAGAGATTTACTCTCTACTTTTCAAACACAAATAAAACAAATATCTGACTTAGAAAGATTAACTTCTAAAATAGCGACAGGCAAAGTCTCTCCTAGAGAATTAATTTATCTAAAAGAGTCACTTGACGCTATTATTCCAATAAAAGAAATCGCTTTAAAAAGTAAGAACATTTCTTTAAAGTCAATTGGAGATACATTACATGATTGCGCCTTATTAAGAGAACACATTTCTAAAACAATTCATAATGATGCTCCTGTGTCTATCACAAAAGGGAATGCAATAGCTGAAGGAATAAGTCAGGAATTAGATGAACTAAGAGCAATTTCTACTTCTGGTAAGACCTATTTAGAAGCAATAGAATTAAGAGAAAGTGAAGCCACAGGAATCCCCTCTCTAAAAGTAGCTTTTAATAATGTTTTTGGTTACTATATCGAAGTGCGTAATACGCATAAAGATAAAGTGCCAACAAATTGGATTAGAAAGCAAACATTAGTAAGTGCTGAACGATACATTACAGAAGAGTTAAAAGAATATGAAACAAAGATTCTGGGAGCAGAAGAAAAGATATATAAACTAGAAACAGAACTTTATGAAAAGTTCATTAATTGGTGTTTACAATACATAAAACCCGTTCAATTAAATGCAAATCTAGTTGCTCAGATTGACTGTCTATGCTCTTTTGCTCAACTAGCTATTGACAATAATTACACTAGACCTATCATTGATGATACGTTTGATTTAGACATTAAAGACGGTAGACACCCTGTAATAGAAAAACAGTTACCTCACGATGTACCATATATTGCAAATGATGTCTATTTGAACAATAATAATCAACAAATAATAATGATTACCGGACCAAATATGTCAGGTAAGTCAGCTATTTTGAGACAAACTGCTTTGATCGTATTATTAGCACAAATGGGAAGTTTTGTTCCTGCAGCCAATGTCCGTATGGGAATAGTCGATAAAATATTTACCCGAGTAGGTGCATCAGATAATATCTCAATGGGAGAATCGACATTTATGGTAGAAATGAATGAGACTGCCTCAATCTTAAATAATATATCTGACCGCAGCCTAGTCTTATTAGATGAAATTGGTAGGGGTACAAGTACTTATGATGGTATTTCAATTGCTTGGGCTATAGCTGAATATTTGCATCAACATCCTTCTAAAGCCAAAACGCTATTTGCAACGCATTACCATGAACTTAATGATATGCAAGACCATTTTGAAGGAATTAAAAACTTTAACGTATCAGTCAAAGAGCTAAAAGATAATGTACTATTTATCAGAAAACTTGTCCCTGGAGGAAGTGCCCATAGTTTTGGTATTCACGTAGCAAAAATGGCGGGGATGCCTCATACAGTGCTGAAAAGAGCCGAAAAGATGCTAAAACAATTAGAAAAAGGTCACAGAAAAGAGGATACTCAAATAAAACCAGTAGAAGAAGATATTCAATTGAGCTTTTTTAATATGGACGATCCACTATTAGAAGAAATAAAAGAAGAAATATTAAGTATTGATATTAACAGTTTAACCCCTGTAGAAGCATTAATGAAGTTAAATGAGATCAAAAAACTATTATCATAACTCAAAGTAAATAAAAAATATCATTTTATTTATTTTTGACTATCAATGACTTATAAAATTATTGTTATTTTTTTGTTTTTAAAGTTTGCAATAATGGAAAAACGTTCTATATTTGCACTCGCAATACAGAAGTAATGCACGTTCTTAAAAACAAAACGCGAAAATAGCTCAGTTGGTAGAGCGCAACCTTGCCAAGGTTGAGGTCGCGGGTTCGAACCCCGTTTTTCGCTCAAACCCAAGTTGCTCGGGTGGTGGAAGTGGTAGACACGCTGGACTTAAAATCCAGTGAGCAGTAATGTTCGTGCGGGTTCAAGTCCCGCTCCGAGTACGAAATCCTAAACGAATAGTTTAGGATTTTTTTTTGTAGTTATATCAACGGTTACAATCTATTCTTTTATTAAATTCTATTAACCCTTTTGTACCTTATCCATAAAAATGAGTGCATTTGTAATTAGCCTAAAAGAAAATGAAAAGTTTAAATATACTTTTGAACATCGCAGAGGAAAAACCATATTTACTAGTATGGAATACCCCAGCAAGGAAGCAATATATGCTACAATTAATTTCCTGAAAGAAAACTATGAACTAATAACCTTTTTAAAATTCAAAACTCCTAGTGATAAACTGTTTTTTAAAATAGCTATTGATAATAATATATACGGTATAAGTAGAAAATTCACAACTGAGTTAAGATATGAAAAGGGTCTTGAAGAAGTAAAAAAGAACTTTATATCTGGTGAAATTCTTGATTTTTCAGTTGATATCTTTGGAGACATTGAATAATCACTATTTTTATTTTCATTTAATCTTTTAAAAATCAGAATCAAAGAAAATACTTTAATAAAAAACACTTATTATTCATTGTAGATAATAAAAAAAGCAGTAATATTGCACTCGCAATCCACAAGTGATGCAAACTAAGTTGCTCGGGTGGTGGAAGTGGTAGACACGCTGGACTTAAAATCCAGTGAGCAGTAATGTTCGTGCGGGTTCAAGTCCCGCTCCGAGTACGAAAATCCCAAGTGAAAACTTGGGATTTTTTTTTACATACTTATTGAGCAATTCTAAAAGTTGTGGATTATTCCAAAGTTGTATTTATAAACAAAGTTTGGTTAGTCTGTACAGAAAGAAATTAAGGATTAACTACAAAGGTTGGGAAGGAAATAGTAAAATAATGTCTTTCTCTTATGTTGGATAGCGCAGAAATACTAAAAATGATCCTACCAGCTTACTTAGTAGAACACTTCAATAATACTAAAATAGAAGAATTAGACTATCAAGTGTAAAAGTAATGATATATAAAAAAACTATCGTTATGAGCACCCCTTACACAAACCATATATTTGAAAAGATTATACATTAAGTTTTAGACAATTATTATATATATATAAATGAAGTTATAGAGTATACTTTTTTGAGTGATGCCGCAATGATGCCACTTAAATACGATAAAATAACGGCATCACTACGGTATCATTGTGATATCAAAGCAGGAGCATTGAGTCTCGTTCCAGTAGAGTCCTAAAACTATAATGTAAACTACTCTGTATTGACTTATAATTAATATTCCTTACTCCTCTGAATTGAGCTCTAAAAGCTTTTATTTTCACATTAAATCTTTTATGCTTAAAACAGCATATATTACACCATTAAAACAGTACACTTAAGTCATATTTTCCACAACTTAAGAAAGACACCTATATTATCAATTAACTAAACTTAATTTTTTTTAAAAAAACTACACCAATAAGCAACTATTACTCAACACATAACAAGTTATCTATATTTTTTACTCAAAAAAACGAGTTATTTTTGTTGTATAGTAAAAAATAACAATCTATATTTGCACTCGCAATCCACAAGTGATGCAAACTAAGTTGCTCGGGTGGTGGAAGTGGTAGACACGCTGGACTTAAAATCCAGTGAGCAGTAATGTTCGTGCGGGTTCAAGTCCCGCTCCGAGTACAAAAAATCCCAAATGAAAACTTGGGATTTTTTATTTATAATTAATTCTTCTTAGCCATGCATTCTTTTCAAAGAACACTCATTAAGAATAATCGGAATAACTACTTACCTCTCTATGGACATTTTGGATAGATATATTTATTTATATGATAATTAGTAATTGGTTTTAATGCTTTTCCTGTCACAGGATGAACACCATTTCCTGGACTACTAAAATACTCATGTTGCATATATCCAATTTTAACAAACCAAACTTTAGGTTTACTGTCTTTAAAGAATACAGTATTACAATCCACATCAATCTTTTTAAAGCCATTTAAGATACCCTCACTATACTGAACAGGTGTTATAGCATCTTGTACAAAACTAAGTCTTGTAGCATCACCACAGTCACATTCTACATACTGATCTATCTCCCATTTCATACATAAATTTTGTTTACTGAAAATAGTAGTATTAAAAACAAAAAGTCCCAATAAAATAATTACCCCTACAATCAAGGCATAATGCCTCCACCCCCACTTTTTTTTTATCATTTATATTTTTGGGGGTAGCAGCATTATGCTCTTTATTATCATTGGAGCTAAAAAAACTTTCCTCTTCTGCTCTTGATAAATTTGAATCTTTTACATTTCTATTTAAACATTCCCTCTCCTTACCATCATCAGCAGATAACTTTAAAAATTTACCATAAGGTCTCATTTCATAGTCATATAATAAAGCTACCATTTCAATAACGGCATGATTCTTCGAGGTAGTTGTTTTTCCCTTTAGAAAATTCTGGATAGGTTTAAATTTATCTATATCAAATTTACTTATTATCGTCGCTATTTCTTTTACATCTGTACTTCCAACTTTAAAAAAATTATTGAGAATAGTTCTATCATCATTGGAAAGATCAGCCTTATCACACAAGGCTAAACAAAAATCCCTAAGCTGAGCAGGAGATGGAGATAACAATACAGTATACTTTGATAAATACTTAACATTCTCAATGTGTTTTTTAAGATGATCTATATAGTCAATTATTGTTAGTGTGGTCATGATTATAAAATAATACAAAATTGGAATTATCGGAATCATCGGAATAACCAGAAACACAGCACATTAGCTATAAAATTAGTTTCTTCCTTTGCCTCAACGAAATCCAGAAATGTGTTAAGTGTTTCAAAAATACAAAAACATTTATTTGGGTTGTTGAAAAGTAATATCAAAATAATCAGGAAGCTATTTTGTATTGCTTACAGCAACTCGCTTCCATTCACACTAACACCTTCTCTGTTTTTCATTTTTTAAAACATTAAAATGAAAATCATTATGAAAAAATCTGCACAATTAGCTATGCTATTAGGAGTATTCACTTTTACATTCGTAAGTTGTGACAAGGACGACAGCACTGTTGACTTCCAAAAAGAAACAAAAGTAAATCATTACAATGATCAAGAAGAACACATTTCTGATT
>NZ_BAEX01000093.1 GCF_000246945.1 Myroides injenensis M09-0166 | reverse complement strand
ACACGTAGTATATTACAATTCCTTTTCTACCTTTGTGTCCTCTATGGACAAAAAAGAATATACATACTCAAAACAGGATAAGCTTAAAAGCACAACAATAATTGATGAATTATTTACTACTGGAAAGTCAGTAAGTAAATATCCATTGCGTATGGTATTCGTCCAAACAGAAAATAGAGATAACTTACCTCTTAAAGTAGGTGTTTCAGTATCTAAAAGATACTTTAAAAAAGCTGTGGACAGAAACTACTTTAAAAGAGTTTTGCGTGAAGTTTACCGCTTAAACAAACATCAACTTCTTGATAATATTACAAAACCTTATGCCATAATGCTGTTTTATCAAACAAAAGATCGTTTAACTTACAACGATATTAATGATAAAATGGTTAAACTTTTTGATAAATTTATTCAAGAAACTAAAATTGAATAAATTAGCGCCATCAATATAACTTTTATATTCTTAGTTATTATTTTTTAAAAAATAATAATACCAAATGATTTTGGTATAGTATTGGTGTATTCATTAAAAAAATGACACTAATAAATTTAATAATCAAATAAAATAATAATTAGCTATAATCATCGTTATCGCAAGATACGATGAGATGTTTAATGGATGTTAGTCTACGTTATTTCATTGGCTAACGCAATTATATATGGTCTATGCAAAATAGTAATAATAGTTTGGAAAAAGAGAACTCAGATATGAGTATAACTTCTTTAATATCCAATGTAAATAAGTTTCAAAGAGAACATCTACAACCAATTTTAGTAGGTCAACCAAACTTTCGAGATTTAGGAAACTATCAAACTTCTTTTGGCAAAAAAACAAAAACGAATCTTGTTTATCGCTCAGGGGATTTTAGTAACCTAAAAGATATAGATATACAAGTACTTAATGAAAAGGCACTTACTACAATTATTGATTTTAGAAGTGAAGAGGAAAGAGTAGAACGAAAATCTATATACCCAGAATCAATAGAGAATAAAATCTATCTTCCTCTTAATCCTGGAAACTTAAGTAGAAATAAAGTAGAACAGATTATATATAATGGCGATGTAAAAGCTACGCATCAATTATTATTAGACATTAATGAAATGCTCGTATTAGAAGGACAATCTCAATATAAAGCTTTCTTTCAACAACTTCAAAATACTTCTAATCCAATGCCATTAATGTTTAATTGCACAGCTGGTAAAGATCGTACGGGATTAGCAGCAGCACTTTTTTTAAGCGCATTAGGGGTACAGGAGCAAGATACAATAGAAGATTATCTATTGACTAATAACAATCTCGGATTTACTGCGTCCGAACTAAAAGATTTATTCAATTTACAAAATAGTAATCAAGCTGATGCACTATATACCCTATTATCAGTAAAAGAAGATTACATACAAAATGCATTAAGGACAATACGAAAAAATTACGCTACAACTGAATCTTTTTTAGTAAATCAATTGGGAGTTGACATTGGTAAAATGCAAGAACTATACACAGTTTAACTGCTAAAATATATTATACAAACTATACCTAAATTTCATAATTAAAATTCCTCACAAAATGCAAGAAGGTAAAAATACTAACACACCTCATCTAAACAAAATTACCCTAGGTACCTTATTAGTTACGCTAGGTATTATTTATGGAGATATAGGAACTTCCCCCCTTTATGTAATGAAAGCTATTATTGGTAAAGAGATAATACGAGAAGATATCGTTTTGGGAGCCATATCTTGTGTATTCTGGACGCTTACTTTACAGACTACTATAAAATACGTTTTCCTTACGCTGAAAGCAGATAATAATGGTGAAGGTGGAATTTTCTCTCTGTATACCTTAGTAAAAAGATTAAATAAAAAATGGCTAATCGTACCAGCAATTATTGGTGGTAGTGCCCTTTTAGCAGATGGTATTATTACCCCTCCTATCTCGATATCATCAGCCATAGAAGGGTTGAGAATCTATAACCCGGAATTACAAATTATCCCCATTGTTATAGGAATTATTTTTGCTTTATTTATGATTCAACAGTTTGGATCTAAGACAATCGGTAAATTCTTTGGTCCATTAATGACTATCTGGTTTTTAATGCTCGGTATAATCGGTATCTCTCAATTAATAGGTAATTTCGCAGTATTAAAGGCAATCAATCCTTACTACGCAGTACATTTGTTATCTATTCACTCTGAAGGATATTTTGTATTAGGGTTTGTGTTTTTATGTACTACAGGTGCTGAAGCTTTATATAGTGATTTAGGACATTGTGGAATAAAAAACATTCGAATCACTTGGGCATTTGTAAAAACAATGCTAGTACTGTGTTATTTTGGACAAGGAGCTTATTTAATCAACTTTACTGGTCAAACTCTAGTTGATCTATCACCAAACTCAAATAACCCTGCAAATCCCTTTTATTTAGTTATGCCTGATTGGTTTTTACCTTTTGGAATTGCTATAGCAACAATTGCTGCGGTTATTGCGTCTCAAGCATTAATAAGTGGATCCTTCACGTTGATTAATGAGGCAATAAGACTTAATCTATGGCCAAAAGTAAGAGTAAAATTCCCAACCAATATTAAAGGACAACTTTATATACCATCTATTAATTGGCTTCTATTTGTAGGATGTGTATTTGTGGTGTTACATTTTAAAGAATCTGGTAATATGGAAGCTGCATACGGACTTGCAATTACATTATGTATGATTATGACGACGATTCTTTTGGGTTATTATATGTACCTAAAAAGAGTGCATATCCTCTTAATTATTCTAGTAGAAATTGTCTATTTAAGTTTAGAGGTATCTTTCTTTATCGCTAACGTGCAGAAATTCACACATGGTGGTTACGTTACTGTATTTATAGCAAGTTTACTAGCAGGTACAATGATTGTTTGTTACCTAGCAAAACAAATCAGAAAGAACTACACCCAATTTGTAGATATAAAAGATTATACAGAGATATTAACTGATTTAAGTAATGATAATGCCATCCCGAAATATTCTTCAAACTTAATTTACTTAACTAACTCTCAAATAAGCTCCAAAATAGAATACAAAGCTATTTATTCAATAATTCAACGAAGACCTAAGAGAGCAGATAATTATTGGTTTTTGCATGTAAACGTAGGTGATCAACCTTACAATTTAGAATATAAAATTCAGAAGATAGGTGCAGACAATATCATTAGAGTAGACTTTTATTTAGGATTTAGAAACGATCAGAAAATAAATGTTTTAATGAAGCAAGTGATTAAAGAACTTACTGAAACTGGTGAAATAGATGTCTTAAGTAAATATGAATCTCTACATAAGAATAATATTAACAGTGACTATGAATATGTACTGATTGAGAAAGAATTGTCTTATGACAATGAAATACCAGCTTTCGAAAAGATTATTCTTACTTTATACGAATGGCTGAAAAAACTGTCGCTATCTGAGGATAAAGCCTTTGGCTTGGACAGTAGCTCAGTAACGATAGAACATTTCCCTTTAATAATTAATCCTATTGAAGAGTTACCACTAAAAAGAAAATATTAGATATAAAAAAACCGGGAGTCAAGTAACTCCCGGTTTTTTGTATCTAATATTCTTTAAGCTTAGCTGTTTTAATAATAGCTTCTAATTCTAACAACATATCCCTTTTATTCATAGACGGATTGTAAACCAGCCCCTCTATAAAGAGATAACGATTAGTAGTGTTATCTTTAAAAACGTAAGTAATATAAGGTCCACTCATAAAACTCTTTTCCATATCCCATATCCCCTTAATTTCTAAAGCGCTTACCCCATTAATGTCAACATTTGTATTAAAAGGTGTAAAGCCTTCATTTGTTTTCATATAAGAGCCTTCTTCTATAGAATGCAAATATTTGCCGCTCACAGAATCTTTAGCTTCTAAAATAGCGTTTAAAATGCTTTTATTTATAGCATTACTCTCTATCCTTTCTGTAGGAACTGCATAAAACAACACACTACTACTACCTGATGCTACATCCTTTTTAAACCAGCGAAAATCTTTCCCTTTCTGCACTAACTTAAATGATAATGGCAATTGGATATTTACATTAAATGGACTAGATATTAAATCTTCTTTATGCAATACCTCATGATTAAGTGCATTCTGAAAAGCTTCTAACTCAGTTAAATGAACTGCTTTAATAATTGAATCAACATTACTGACGAAATTAGTAATCAAATTTTCCTTAGAATCTGCCAACACTACAATATAATTCTGTGGATTAGAAAATTTATTCTTCTCTATATTGTATATCATTTCGTTGTGATTATCTGAAAATACAATAATATTTCTCGCTAATTTATTGTGTCCAGAAAACTGATTAGGCGTGATGTGTTCTAACGAAAATAATGGTTCAAAAGGTACTATTCGATCTAAATAAGCTGCTAAATAATTGCGAATGCTATCCCCTACATTACCTTGCCAAAGGTTATCATTAATGGTAATAAGTACATGATTATAATTACCCGTAGAAATAGGTAAATTCTCCTTAGAATCATTTTTACTACAACTAATAAGACAAAATAAAATTATAAAAGATAATATCCTTCTCACCTTACAAATTAATTAATTCGAAGCTTCATACCTGGGTGCAGAGCATCGTTTTCTCCAATTTTATTCAAAGATTTTAATTGAGCGATAGTTACACCAGATAATTTCTTTGTAATAGAATACAATGAATCTCCCTTTTTTACAGTATAAAAATTATTACCTCTAGCTTGAGCAGTTACTGCTTTACCTACAGCAAGCTTTTTACCAGGATGGATAACGTTAGATTTAAGGTTATTCATCTTTTTAAGTTGTGCTACACTAAGGCCATATTTGCTAGCAATAACGCCTATACTCTCTCCTTTTTTAATTGTGTGATATCTTGGACGAACATCAGTTGTTTCTGCTAACATTACATCCATAGAGTAATTTGGCTTTTCTTTTCTAGATTCTTCAAAATCTACATAAGCATATACTTTATCCTCATTTGAAACTAATAGACCAATCTTTTCTAAAGGTAAACGTACAAAGTGATTTTTACCTGTGACATAAGGAACTTGTTTCAATTTATAGGTGGGATTTAAGAAACTTATCTCCTCTTCAGAAATGTCAAGCAACTTTGATAGTTGATCAAATGACACCATCTGCTTTAGTGATACAGTATCTGTTTCCACCATTTTAAATGGCGCTTTATCAGCTTTAATACCATGTTCTTTTGCATACTCAAAAATATACATCGTCGCATAAAAAGCTGGTAAGTAATTCTGTGTTTCCTTTGGTAAATTTGGTCTGATATTCCAATAATTAGTGTATCCTCCTGATCGTCTAATCGCTTTAGTAACATTACCTGGTCCAGCATTATAAGATGCTAAAACAAGATCCCAATCGCCAAACATATTGTATAGATCAGATAAAAATGTAGCTGCTGCATCTGACGACTTTATAGGATCAATACGATCATCTACAAAGGAGTTAACTTCTAAATTATACTGTTTTCCAGTAGCATACATAAATTGCCATAGCCCAGTAGCACCTACTCTTGAACGAGCAGTAGGATTTAGTGCTGACTCAACAATAGATAAATACTTAACTTCTAAAGGTACATCATACTTGGCTAATTTTTCTTCAAACATAGGAAAGTAGTACTCTGACAAACCTAATAAACGTTCAAAAGAGCGTTTTCTATTCTTTAAAAAAGATTTAATTACACGTTCTAACGTTGGGTTATACTCAACATTAAATGGTGTTTTCTCATTTAATAATTGCAAACGTTCTTTTAAAAGTTCAGTAGTTAAACCGTCATATTCAACATCAGTACTATCAAAATCAGCTGTAGAAATCTCATCCTCTATTTCATTGAATAAATCTTGTGTGGTTAATTCGTTTAACCAACGTTTTTCGATTGACGCACTAGCCACGTGATCAACGAAAGTCTTTTTAATAGAATCCAAATACACACTCGGATCCATATCATTTTTTTTCTCGACATCCATCCCATTTTCACTTGATTGCCCAAAACAGTTAAGAGACAATAAACCACAAGCTACTAGGGTTATTTTTCTGTAGTTCATATAATTATGATATAATAAAATGATGCCTTGAGTGTGCTCAAGGCATCATAGTTATAATTATTCTCTAATTGCTTTAATACCTGGTAATTCTTTACCTTCAAGCATTTCTAACATTGCACCTCCTCCAGTAGATACATAACTCATTTTTGGAGCTAATCCGAATTGTTTTACAGCTGCAACAGAATCTCCTCCTCCAACTAGTGAAAACGTACCATTCTTAGTAGCTTCAGCAATAAAATTACCTAACTCAATAGTACCATTAGCAAATTTATCCATCTCAAATACTCCTAATGGTCCATTCCACAAGATAATCTTAGACTCCATAATAACAGGTTTTAATGCCTCCAGAGTTGCTGGACCTACGTCTAAACCTTGCCATCCATCAGGAATATCATTAGCTGGTACTATCTTAATATTTGCGTCTGGAAAAAAAGCATCTGCAGCCACTATATCCACTGGCAAGTGCACTTGTACATTTTTCTCTTTAGCTAATTTTAATATCTCTTTAGCTAATTCTAATTTGTCATCTTCACAAATTGAGTTACCAATTTTTCCTCCTAAAGCTTTAATAAAAGTAAAGGTCATCCCTCCACCAATAATCATATGATCAATCTTATCTAAGATATTTTCGATAATTGTAATTTTAGAAGATACTTTAGAACCACCTAATACTGCTGTAACAGGTTTTTCTTTACTGTGAAGAACTTTATCTAAACTATCAACCTCTTTTGCTAATAAATAACCAAAACATTTATCATTAGGGAAATATTTAGCTACTATAGTTGTTGAAGCATGCGCTCTATGGGCAGTACCAAAAGCATCATTAATATAAAAATCAGCCAATGAAGCTAATTCTTTAGAAAATCCTTCATCACCTTTCTCCTCTTCATTGTAAAAACGTAAATTTTCAAGAAGTATAATATCTCCGTTTTTACTATTTGCGATTACTTCTTTTACTTTATCTCCAACACAGTCATCTACAAAGGTGATTTTTTTACCTAATACTTCTTCTGTTTTAGCAACAATATGACGCAATGAATATTTATCATTACGCTCCCCTTTTGGTCTACCTAAGTGTGATACTAAAATTGCTACTCCTCCGTCTTTAGTAACCTTGTCAATTGTAGCTTTTGCAGCCTCAATTCTGTTACTATCAGTAACATTAAAGTTTTCATCTAATGGTACATTAAAGTCAACTCTAATAAGTACTTTTTTATCTTTAAAATTAAAATTATCAATCGTTTTCATATCTTAAATTTTCAATTTATTTACATTGCTATACGCAAATATAATTCTTTTTGGCATGTAAAACACTGATAATTATTAGTTAGAAAAATTATCATTCTGATTTGTAATACAACCCGTAACTATTCATTTTAAAAAGTACAGATATAAATTTCAATCCTTATTAATTTTTAAAGCTCTAGCTAGGTGCAACAATTCATAAAGTTCTTGAAGCCTATCACATTATTTATTTTTATTTTCCAACCATCGCGATTTAATTTATCTTTGCTTTATGCAGTTTTCAGAAATAATAGGTCAAAATCATATTAAGAATCACTTAATACAAAGTGCTTCATCTGGTCGTATTCCACATGCTCAGCTATTTATAGGACCAGATGGTTCTGGTACTTTGCCAATGGCTATCGCGTATGCACAATACATTCTATGTAAAAATTGTGGTAATGAGAATTCTGGAGGAAGTGATAATTGTAACTTGAAGTTTAGTAACTTATCCCATCCCGACCTACATTTTGTATATCCTGTATCTACAACTGAATTAGTTAAAAAAAATGCTACAAGTGATCTTTTCTCTGAGCAATGGAGAAGCTTTCTAAAAAACAATATATATGGCAATTTATTTGATTGGTACAACCATATAGATATTCAAAATAAACAAGGACAAATTGGTGTAGACGAAGCTTCTGACGTTCTGAAAAAACTATCGTTAAAATCATTTGAGGGTGGTTATAAAATTATGATTATTTGGATGGCCGATAAATTAAATACAGAAGCGTCTAATAAATTATTAAAGTTACTAGAAGAACCGCCTGCAAAAACAGTATTTATTTTAATTGCTGAAAATGAAAAAAATATACTGCAAACTATTCTGTCGAGATGTCAAGTACTAAACTTTGCTCCTTTAAATTCGAAAGAGATTGAAGAAGCTTTAATTCAACAAAATCGTTGCGATAGAAGTCATGCAAGTTTAATTGCTAGACAAGCACAAGGAAGCTATAATAAAGCGCTACAACTTGTCACTAATAGTGATGCAACAGTTGCTTTTGAAAAATGGTTTGTACAGTGGGTTAGAGCGGCATTTAAAGCAAAAGGAAATGCAGCTGTCATTCAAGAACTCATTGAATGGAGTGAAGAATTAGCAACTATAGGAAGGGAACAACAAAAGCAATTTTTAGAATTCTGTATTGAATTATTTAGGCAAGCGCTTCTCTTAAATTATCAAACTGCTAACTTAGTTTACTATCAGACTAAAGTAGATCGTTTTAAATTAGAAAACTTTGCTCCTTTCGTCAATGGGGCTAATATTAATGAAATATTTAATGAATTATCCCAAGCCATTTATCATATAGAACGAAATGGCAATGCAAAAATGATATTCACAGACCTATCGATAAAATTAACTAGGTTAATACATAAAAAATAAAAGGATTGTCTATTATACAATCCTTTTATTTTTAATCTTCAACTTGGGTACGTTGATATAACTTTAACTCCTCCCACGAATAGAGTTCTTCTACTGTAGCTTTTATTTCACTTAATGCTTTTCCTTTATGTACATTAAATAAAGCTTCTAAATCGTTTATTCTTTCATCAGACAAAACTTCATTTAGCGCTATTTCCTTATCATTAATTAACTTGGCTAAATGAGAATATATAGTTGTAGGCGTTAGTTTGCGTTCTATTGCAATTTCATCAATTCGCTTACCTTCTTTCCAAAGCTCCAGAGTAATCACAGTGGTTGGTTTTTTCTTCTCTTTTTTCTTTTCAGTCTTAATAGAGGAGTAAATCTCAACATCTTCTTCAGTATCAAATCCTAAAGAACTACTTCTTATAAGATCTGCTATATTCACCAAATGATTAATCTTATATTCACTGATTTCTTGAGATCTAAGATTTTCTTTATTAATTGCTTTACCTTCCTCTAGAAGTTTAAGCATTCTAGAACCTTTTTTAAGCTCTAAAACTTTTTTGATTAGATTATCCTCTAACTCAACTAATTCTTCATAAAAAGCCTTTAATTTTCGCTGAGATCTAACCTGTGCAATTGTAAAGAGTAGTTCAAAAACCAATTGATCAAGTTGTGGAAAGAAATATTCATAAGCTTTTACAACTCTCTCTTTCATATATTCAAAGCGGTAAGGTTCCTCACTAAACAAAGCATTTAATTGATTGACAAACTTTTCTGAGTAAATCAACATATCATCAATACTTTTAGTGGTCTTTTCTGCCCATGGCTTATATGTACTCTTTTTACTACGCTCTTTATCTCCGCTATAACTATACAAATGAGTATGCCATTGAGTAGATAGTTCAAACCATGAATAAGCATTTACAAGATAATTGCGCAAAAAAAGCTTTGTTTCATTTTGTAAAATACTAGTCAATTGATCAACATCAGATTTATTTGTTGCAAAATTCATTACGTCATAATCATTAGTTAATCCATTCATTCTTATTGGAGAAAGTAAAACTAGTCCATCCAAAGAACGCAAACGCGAGAGTGCAACATAAGCTTGCCCAGGTAAAAATACTTTAGAAACGTCTAATACTGCTTTATCAAAGGTTAATCCTTGACTTTTATGAACAGTTATTGCCCATGCTAATTTTAAAGGATAATGGGTAAATGTTCCTAATACATCTTCTTTAATTTCTTTAGTATTAGGGTCAACAGTATATTTAATATTTTGCCATTCATAACGCTCTACCTCTATGGTAATATTCTCATCAGGAAAATGAACAAAAATTTCTTGAGGAGAAAGCGACTTCACAATCCCCATCTTACCATTAAAGAATCGCTTTTCAGGTGATAAATCATTCTTAATAAAAATAACCTGTGCTCCTACTTTTAAAGTTAGCTTAGCCTCTATTGGATATATTTTCTCTGGAAAATCAGCTACAATTTCTGCAGTATAACTATATTCCTTGGCTTCTAGTCCTTTAAGTGCATCATTATTAATTTGATCAGCTTTAGCATTATGTGTAGTTAATGTAATATATCCTGGATTCTCTTTGGTATCGAATTCAGGTTTAATATATTGGTTCAAAAACTGAATATCATTCTGTGTGATTGAATTGTTTCTAAGGTTATTTAATATATCTAAAAATTTGTCATCTGACTGTCTATATACCTTATTAAGCTCGATATATAAAGGTAAATTATTACGCAGCACCTCAGAGTGAAAAAAGAAAACACCATCGTAATATCGCTTTAGAATCTCCCATTCTTCATTTTTGACTACTGGGGGAAGTTGTAATAAATCTCCTATAAATAATACCTGTACCCCACCAAAAGGCAATTGATTTTTTCTGACGCGTTGTAAGACAAAATTCATTGCATCTAGCACATCAGCTCTTAACATACTGACTTCATCAATAACTAATAAATCCATACTCGTAAAAAGCGCACGACGAGCATTACTCATTAACATATGCCTTTTTAAAGATGAACGATTCTCAAATTTTAAATGCTCAGAAAAGATAGGAGGATTATTAGTATCAGGTATAAAAGCCGCAAATGGCAAATGAAAAAAAGAATGAATAGTAACTCCTCCTGCATTAAGGGCAGCTATCCCTGTAGGAGCCACTACAACAGTATTCTTATGAGTAGTTGCAATAATTTCTTTCAACAAGGTAGTCTTCCCTGTACCAGCTTTACCCGTTAAAAATAGAGATCTATTAGTCCGATTTATAAACTGTAAAACATAATTAGCTTCTGCCGAAAAAGATGCCATTGAATAATTTTTTGAACAAATTACAATAATTTTTAAACTTTAAATCCCTACTCTCCGAAAGATTCTTTAATCCTATAAAATTATTCAGCTAACAAATTGACCAACCAGCTAGTTTAGTTCGTTTTATAAAAATATTTTGATAAGAGCAATCTTTGTAAAATAACTTTACTGTATTGAAACAGTTTTATTCAATAAACAATATTGCATTTAAAATAGAAATTAATGGAAAATAAAAAAAGGTATCCATTTTTATAGATACCTTTTATAACCTTATTGTTTTAAAGCTAAATTATTTAGCTTCCTCTTTAGTTTCTTCTTTAGCAGGAGCTTCATCAATTTTTGATGCAGTTGATGTTCCTTTATATTTATCGTTAAGCTCTTTTAAAATTACATCAGTAATATTATAAGAATCTTTTGCATAAATAACGTTAGAAGCTTCCTCAGTGTTAAATACATAATCTAAGTTATTTTTCTTAGCGTACTCACCTATGTATTCTTTAACTTTTTTAATAACAGCATCCATATCCTGTCCACTTTCAGACTGTAATGCTTGCATTAAAGATTGTTGTTTATATTGCAACTCTTGTTCTTTTCTTTGTAATTCACCAGCTTTTTGTTGAGCCCAAGCTTGTCCTTTAGCTGCTGCATTCTTTTGAAAGTTCTGAACTTCTTGTTGAAACGCATTAATTTCAGTTTCTAAAGACTTTCCTTTTTCTTCTGACTTAATTTTGTATTTAGATTCTACATCTTTTACTTCCTCGTAATCTTTTAATAATTTCGAAGAATCTACATAAGCAGTTTTAAATTCAGATGTAGATGCGGAATTATTACAAGCAAATAACATTGTAGCTAATCCTAATACTAAAATACTTTTTTTCATTTCTTATTTTTTTAAACTGATGTAAAAATACTAAAAGTTTTATATGATTGTAAATATTTTTACAGTATAAAAATATTCTATACTAAAATAAAAAACAATCAATTATATTTATAAAATTCAATTGATTTATTTCAATTCTACGTAATTATTTTAAAAAAGACATCGAAATATATCACCCACATAATAAACTATGCTTAAAAAGGCTTAAATTAAGTATTCAGTCATTAACAATGGAGATGATTACACTTTTTTTAAAATATAGATCAAAGAAGAATATTCTAAATTTTGTCGTGCTTCTATATTTGATTTTAGACCAATCCAAAAAGCTTTTAACCAATTTTGTTTTCCTGTCTTATATTTCTCAGATAATAATGAAACGTAAAAACTATCAAATAACATTGGACATGTTTCTATATGAGAAAATAAGTATGGTTCAAAAAGTAGCGGAATAGATTTTTGTGAAAAATGCCATAAGTGACGAGGTACATCATATGCTGCCCAATATTTACCATAATACTTTGCATCATAAGAATTGTAATTAGGAACTGCTATTATCAAATTTCCCCCAGGCTTTAATAATCTATATAACTCCCTAATCTGTTTATCCAAATCATGAACATGTTCTAACACATGCCACATAGTTACAACATCTAATGAGTTGCTATCAATATTCTCAGTACTTTCTAATAATGAAAGGCCTTTTTCTTTTGCTAGAGAACTAGCAGATGCGTTTGGCTCAAAACCGCAAACTTTCCATCCTCTTTTATTAGCTTCAAAAATAAAGTCACCAGTACCACAACCAATATCTAATAATTTTCCTTTAGCGTTAGAAAATGATTCTATCAAATCGATTTTGTTCTGTATTGCTTTTCTTTTTACAATATGATATACTTTTTCAAATAGGTTTCTTTTACTATCAGTATGCGAAATATAATCTTCACTTTTATAATACTCACCTATTTTCTCAAAAATTGGTTGGGGCACTGTTTTTAATAAATGTAAATCTGGATCCAAATAAAGTTGGAACTTTTCATGAGATATAGAATAGTCCTCTACCTCTATATATTTTTCATTAGCATTTATTTTCATGGAAAGTATTTAAGTGCAAACAAAGATAAACAACAATAAATTGTTCTTTAAATATAAAAGTAAAATTCTAAAGTAAAATTCTAAAGTAAAATTCTAAAGTAAAATTCTAAAGTAAAATTCTAAAGTAAAATTCTAAAGTAAAATTCTAAAGT
>NZ_BAEX01000094.1 GCF_000246945.1 Myroides injenensis M09-0166 | reverse complement strand
AAACCTTTATTTAAACACTCTCACTTAATAAAGACTAGCTTCATCTAATTGGTTCATTTCTTCCGCAGTTAATTGTAATCCTACAGCATTTATTAAGCTTTTTAATTGACTAGAACTAGTCACACTAACGATTGGTGTAGTAATCTCAGGCTTCTGTACCTGCCAAGCAATCGCAACTTCAGCCATTGTAGCATTATGATGTTTAGCAACAACTTCTAATGTATCAAGAATTCTAACTCCTTTGTCATTCAAATACCCTTTTACCATATCTTTTCGTGAGCTATTTTCTAAATCACTTTGCGTTCTGTATTTCCCACTTAAAAAACCACTTGCTAAGGCAAAATAGCTCATTACAGCTAATTCCTCTTCTTTCACTAATGGTAGATACTCTTTCTCAAACTTCTCTCTGTCGTACAAATTATATAGGGGTTGAATAGCTACATATTTACTCCACCCTCTTTCTTGTGCAATAAGATTAGCTGACTTAATACGATCTGCTTCCAAATTAGAAGCTCCTAGATAACGTACTTTCCCTTCCTTAATTAATTGATTATATACTTCCATTGTCTCTTCCTGATCTGTATTCAAATCATCATAATGAGAAAAATTTAAGTCAATAAAATCAGTATTAAGACGCTTTAAGGAAGCTTCTACGCATTGACGTATATATTCAGCTTTTAACCCACTAGTTCCATCACCCATCGTTCCACCAACCTTAGTAGACAAGACAATACCATTTCTTTTCTTAGTTTCTTTGAACCATTTACCGATTATTGCTTCTGACTCCCCACCTACATTACCAGGCACCCAATGCGAGTAATTATTAGCCGTATCAATAAATGTTAAGCCATTATCATATAACTCATCCAACATTCTAAAAGATGCTTTCTCATCCAATGTCCATCCAAATACATTACCACCAAAAGACAGCGCAGGTACTTCTAACTCAGTTGTTCCAAATTTATATTTTTTCATAATGAATCTAATTTTAATTAAGACTACTAAGTTAAAGGTATAAAAAAAAATCTATCTCAATTGAATGCTAATAAAACCATAAAAAAAAAGCGACTGTCTATTCGACAGTCGCTTTCTATATATAAAAAATAACTTTCTTAAAAATACTCCTTAGAAATTATAACGTAAAGTTACGTTCCATGTTCTACCATTTCCGAAGAAAACTTCGTTATTTGTATCTACACCTTTCCAAGTTTTACCACTTGATTTAGCATCTCCTGAATGAATGTTAGTTCTAGAGTATGAAATGTAAGTTGTATCAAAAACGTTGTTTACGTTAACACGCATTGAAACACTGTTTTTCTTATCTTTTCCAACTTCCATTTTGTATGATAAACCTGCATCAAATAGATTAAATGCTGGCAATGAGATAGAACCTTTATGATCTTTATCACTAAAATCAGTTGGATTAATAGCTGCATAGAACTTATCGTTATAACGATAATTAGCATCTATTTTTAATCCTTTAACAATTTCGTAAGCAGCACCTAAATTCACAATAAATTGAGGAGCATCACCAACTTTTGCACCATCTAAATACAATGTTTTTCTCATTGGATTCTGAGTAGTTGGATCAAGAATAGGAGCATTAGTTTGTTCATCTAAGAAATCCGCACTAACGTTACCTTTATATTTCCAATCTCCCCATGAGAATGACCCTGTAATATCAAGTTTATCTACTGGATTATAAACGAAATCAACCTCTGCACCAATATGTACTTGTTCAATTCCGTATAAGTTAGCATAACCTGCTGTTTGTGCAGCACCTCCAGTACCTACATTAAAGATATCTCTTTCAAATATTCTTTGAATTCTATCTTTCCATGAAGTTCTATACAAGTTAACATTAGCCTTGAAGTTTTCAAGTCTTAACCCATAACCTAATTCAATACCAACGATTTTCTCATTTTTTAAATTAGGGTTGATATCATTACTATTATTGATATACACACCATTATTCATAAATGGTTGACGAGAGAAATATCCAGAATTCACAAACACGTTGTGGTGTTCATTGATATTATAGTTTAATCCACCTTTAATACTTCCTCCTGATAAACTTTTCCAAGAAGTTTTGTATTTACTTGCTCCCTCTGGTGTATTTCTATTGTAAGTCATATAATCAATACGTCTAAACCATTGATTAGATATAGACCCTTGAGCAAACACAGTTAGATTATCTTTAGAGTATTCTACTTGACCAAATCCTCCTAACCATTTAACGTTACCATCGTTATCATAAGCAACTTTTTCTCTATTTGACCAGTCAACCCAAGGATTTGCAGGCGCTTTACTAGTGTAAGTTTCTGTGATAATTCTACTTCCAGCAGTTTTATGTTTATCATCGATATAACCAGCAGAACCAAGTAAATCATCTAAAACTTGGAAGTGATATCCCACATAAGTACGTGCATCAACACCAATATCAAAATTCCAGTTCTCATTTACTTTAGCGTTTAAATTCATTACTGTACCATACCAGTCATGTGAATTTATACTAGCTCTACGAACTAGTCCATTATTTGTAGTAGAATAATAGTCACCATCAGTCATTTTCTTATTAGCTCCAAAGTCAGAAACTTGTTTACCAGAGTTCCATGCAGCAATATCATCAAAACGAATATGACCATTAGCATCTTTAAACTTAGCATTTCTTTGATCTAAACCATTGATTTTACCAATAGCACCATTTCCTCCTCCACGTCCCCATGAAGCATAAGCTACAGTGTTTAAAGTAAAGATATCATTAATCTTGTAATCCCAGTTTAATGATGCAATTGGTTTATTATAGAAGTTTCTAGCCATAGAATACTTTTCACCATTATACATACCGAAATCAGCATTGTATTTTTTATTAGGTTTATCATTATTACTATACTTGATAAAATCTTCTATCGTTGAGTTTGTACTTCTTTGATTATGCCATTGATTAGCACCTGTAAAAGTAAATTGCACATTGTGACGGCTATCTTTTGAACGGTAACCTAAACCTAAGAAATAACTTGTACTTTCAAAGTTTGTACCTTCTACATATCCATCACCTCTTGTATAAGACATTAAGATAGATGCAGATAATCCGTTATCTAAGATTCCAGTATTATATGAAGCAGAACCTTTGAAGTAATCATTGTTTCCAACACCAGCAGATAAAGATCCACCAGCTTTCATATCTGAAGTACGAGTAAGAATATTCATTGTACCTCCTACTGATGAAATAGCAATCTTAGAAGACCCTAAACCTCTTTGCACTTGTACTGCAGAAGCGATATCTGATGCTCCAGCCCAGTTAGACCAATAAACTGATCCACCTTCCATATCATTAACAGGCATACCATTAATTAATACAGCAATGTTTTTTTGATCAAATCCACGGATATTCATTTTAGCATCTCCAAATCCTCCACCACCTTGAGAAGTGAACACAGAAGGAGTTGTGTTTAAAATTTCAGGAAACTCTTGAGCACCAAGTTTTTCTTGAATTTCTGAAGCTTTAATTGTCGAAACAGCCACTGGCGTTTTACGATCTTTTGCTACGTCAGCCACACCCATAATAACGATGTCATCTAACATATTTTCATCAGCATTTAGGATAATAGTTCCTAAGTTTGCTTTCTTATCAACCACTGTGTAAGTGACAGTTTTCGATTGATAACCTATAAAAGAGATTACAATCTCTCCTTTATCTTTCGAAACATTCAATTCGAACTCTCCGCTTATACCGGTAGAAGTACCATTTTGTGTTCCCTTAACTATTACTGTTGCCCCAGGTAATCCCGATTGAAATTCATGGTCAACAACTGTACCAGTTACTTTGTTTTGTGAAAATGCAGACGCTGACGTAATTATCATTACGAACAACAGCACCCAGTTCTTCATTTTTTTCATTGTAAAAGTGTAAGTGATAAATTATTTTCGAAGCAAATGTACAAAAACAAACATTTTTAATGTTATGCAAACATTAAAATTTAACTTACACTACTATTTTGAATCTTTCTAAAAAACTATTTGTTTAAATAATAATTCAATAAAAAGCTAGTTGAAGCATCATGATTCGCAATATTCTTGGTTTTTATTTCATTTTGTATATTCTTTGCTAACACTTTTCCGTATTCAACACCAAACTGATCGAAGCTAAAAATATTCCAAATTATTCCTTGAACGAACGTCTTATGTTCATAAAGTGCGATTAAACTACCAAGGCTTTCTGGGGTTAGTTTATCTACTAAAATCGTATTTGAAGGTTTATTACCTTCAAAATCTCTAAAGTTTTTAAGCATTTCGATCTCACCTTCCTCAAAAACCTCACCTCTTTTACCATTTAATAAAGCTTCAGATTGCCCAAAGAAATTAGACATCAAAATATCATGGTTATGTTCACAATTATAAAACGGCTTTACAAAACCAATGAAATCAACTGGAACAACTTTCGTTCCTTGATGAAATAACTGAAAGAAAGCATGTTGAGCAGATACTCCTACTTCTCCCCATATTAATGTTCCTGTTTGATAATTGACAGGATACCCCTCTCTATTTTTATCCTTACCATTGCTCTCCATTATCATCTGCTGTAAATGAGCAGGCAACTTATTTAGTAATTCACTATATGGAACAACAGCTTCTGTTTCGTATCCATAAAAGTTATTATACCATATACTCAATAATGCTAATACAACAGGTATATTTTGTTCAAAAGGTGTCTTTCTAAAATGTTGATCCATTTCATAAGCCCCTTTTAATAATTTTTCAAAATTGTCATATCCGATAGCTAATGCTATAGACAAACCAACAGAACTCCACAATGAAAATCTACCTCCAACATAATCCCACATCGGAAAAATATTAGATTCTTTAACTCCAAAAGAGATTGCTTTTGGAACATTGGCTGTTATACCAACTAAATGTTGGCTTAAGGCTTCCTTATCTAAATTCAACCATTTTACAATATGATGGGCATTCGCAATTGTCTCTTGTGTAGTAAATGTTTTTGAAACAATAAGAACTAAAGTTTTCTTAGGATCAAGTTTTCTAAGAGTCGCAAAAAGATAATCATCATCAACATTAGAAATATAGTGAATATTCAAATCGTTTCTATAGTTCACTAATGCTTCCACAACCATTTTTGGTCCTAGATCAGATCCACCTATTCCTATATTAATGATATCTGTAAATTTTTCACCTGACGAACTTACATAAGAACCATTAAGTACAGCCTCTGTGAAATCTTTCATTTTATCGCGAGTAGCACGTACCTCTTTAAGTACATCTACTCCATCTACCTCAATAGTAGAACCATCATCTGAAAAATCCCTAAGGGCAGTATGCAAAACTGCTCTATTCTCAGTGACATTTATTTTTTTGCCACAGAACATACTTTCTATTGCGTATCCTAAATCGACTTCTTTAGCTAGATCGACTAAATACTCTATTGTTTCTGTGGTGATTTTATTCTTTGAATAGTCAAGTAATAAAGAGCCCCAATTAATATGCATTTGTTCTGCTCTATCAGCATTGGACTCAAACAATTTCTGCATTTGTACAAACTCCATATCTGCAAAATGCTTACGCAAATTCTGCCAAGCATTTGTTCTAGATGGATTCACATTCTTCAACATGGACTTATTCTTGTGAAAATTTATCTTTAATAACTTTATCTAACTCTGCCTTTAACGGGCTAATATGTTCTTTGTACAAAGGTATGTCTTTTTTATCCATTGGTTCAGAATTTGGTAAAACTTGTGAAAGAGGATCCACCTGAACACCATTCTTCCAGAATCTATAACAAACGTGTGGACCAGTAGCTAAACCTGTACTACCAACTAAACCAATAGTCTGTCCTTGTTCAACATACTGTCCTGTTTTTACTAATATTTTTGACATATGTAGGTATTGAGTTGAGTAAGTACCATTATGTCTAACCTTTACATAATTACCATTACCTGCCGTATATCCAGCTCTCTCTACTACTCCTGAAGCAGTTGACATAATTGGTGTTCCAGTTGGCGCAGCATAATCAGTCCCATTATGCGACTTCCAACGTTTTTGAACTGGGTGAAAACGATTTTTTGAATAACGAGAAGTAATTCTAAAGAACTTTAATGGTGCTTTTAAGAACATACTCTTCATAGGTCTAGCCTCTTCATCGTAATAATCGACACCTTTTGCTCCAGGACGTTTATAAGGAAATGAGTATAAATCCTTACCTCGATATCTAAAGTAAGCAGCATCAATTTTAGAGATACCGACATAAATTGTATCGTTAATGTATTTTTCTTCAATTGTTACAGCAAATCTGTCCTCTGGTTGCAATTTAAAAAAGTCAATAGACCATGCAAAAATCTGAGACATTCTAGTTGCTAATGATTGATCCACTCCTGCTTTACTCAAGCTCAAAGATAAGGAACCATCAATTGTAGCTGCAACTGTTCTTCTTTTTATCGTAACTGGGTAAGTTTTAGTATAAGCATGAATAGAATCACGCAAATCGATAACTTGATATCCTGTAATATTTGGATGATAGATAAAAGCTGCTAATTTGTCAGGTGTAGCTTTCGCTTTTATCAACGTATATGGTTGGCCTACTCTAATATTGCGAACATTAAAAGTATCTTTTACTTTAGTCACAATATTGTGTACCTCTGTAGCAGTTACATTATTATTCCCAAAGATTTTCCCTAAATTATCTCCACTGCGAATAGTATCATCAATAACAACATAATCTTTTAAATTAAAGCCATATAACTCCGCTACTTTCTCCTCAGTATGGTCTTCTATATTATCTTCTACAACAATTGTATCTTCATTCTTATTTTTACAAGAAAATAACATCATCCCTACTAATAAACCATATATAATTTGCTTCAAACCTTTACTTTTTTTATATAACTAAACAACTTGTTTTTTTCCCCAATTTTCTTTTTCTTCTGTACTCCATAATGCAGGAAAAAATATCCTTTTTTGATATTCTGGTAACATATACTTTTTCCAATCACTTCCTCCTGTTGCCTCCTTAGTACCTTCTGGCCCTTCCAAATACTTAAGAGCAGTTTCGTAATGCCCCATTACCCAAGTAATATTTACTGTTTTATCATAATGACGCATTGCCTGAATTAATTGTTCATTCTCCTGTTCTTTCTTAGGCAACTCAACAAATTTCTGCCATAAATTTGTTTTTTCATAATCTTTCATGGCATTAATAAAAACTTTCTTGTATTTTTTTTCAAACTCACTAAGCAAATAAGACTTATTACCTGTTGCATAATCTTTGCCTGCTGCCTGCCAATACATTTTATCTAACGCTTCATCAAGCGAAATATTCTCTGAAATATGACTTTTAAACCTCGCATCGATAAGATTTATCCAATCTGTAGATGCAAATTCAATAATGCGATATTGTGCACTTTGGAAACCACTTGCGGGAGCAAGGGTGTTTCTAAACTTTAAATACTGTTCTCTGTCCATACCATCTTTCATGATTACAAACGAAGAAGTCAACATATCAAAATAGCTAGAGATACGATTTAATCGCTCAGTAAAAAATAATACATCTATATTATCTCGCTCTGCTATTTGATCTATTTCCCACAATATCATCTTAAAAAGCAACTCATTAATCTGATGATAGCCTATAAAAACCATTTCATCCTTTAATGTAGTTCGCTGAGTTTGTAGAGCCAACAAGGCATCTACTTGTATATAATCCCAATAAGTTAATGGCTTAGCATACAACAATCCCTCCAAATGAGTTTCTGTCTTTTGAGCAATAGCATCAAACTTAGTTCTTATCTCCCCTAAAATCTTTTCCTCCATACTTTATTTTGTAAAAACCATATCAGTAACCAAACCTTCGTATTCTTCTAAGTCAGCTTTCAATGATCCAACAGCTAAACTAGCTTTTATTCGCAAAGGCACTTTATTGGAATCAGAAGATACCCAAACAGTTAAACTTTCCTTTTCCTTAAAAACACGCCCAGCCATTACATAAGGTCTAAACTTCATTGATTTAATACGTCCAAACTTAGACTTTAAAACTTCTTCTCCCAAATATTTTAATTTAAAACGAAAGACTTCTCCATCAAAAAACATATCAATTTCAATAGATTCACCAACTTTTAATTCATTAAGCTTTGGGTATTTTCGTAAATAGTAAAAAGCCGAAACTATATCTTGAACATCTTTAACTATATCAAATTCCTTTGTAGTATCTTTTTCATAGTCTTTGACTTTAACCTTCTTTTTCTTGTAATCAAAAAAACCTTCTTGATTCTTGGTATAGCCTCCCTCATCAATCTTACGAATAAATCTATGTGGAATGACACTATTTTTCTCAAAATAGCTTTGATAATCATCGTAAACTTTAAAAAACAATTTAGGAACGCCAGTAGTATAACCTATACCTTTTGCATGATAAACCGGAATACCGTTTTCTATAGTATCAGATAATTCAAGAGTAGCAATACCTGCATTTAATACTCCGTAAGTAATACGAAACTTAAGGTATTCTCCTGATTTAAAAGCCTTTGTAGAAGTCTGAGCGTACAATGTACCGCTAAGACAAAGACCTATTAGTAGAAATAGTGTTATAATTCTTTTCATAAAGTTGTTTTTTTATATCAAAAATAGTAAACAAAAAAACCCAGCCAAACAAATGACTGAGTTTTTATGCTATTAACCAACCAAAAAACTATAAATTATGAAAAATTTATTACACTCAAATAAAGCTTATGACGACCTTATTTTTGCGAGTGCAAATGTATAGCTTTTTCAATACAAAAACCAACAATAGTTATTTTTAACTATTGTTTAACTTTTACACAATTAAATGGTTGACTTTTTACATTTTAATTAACTGAATATTAAAGCGTTCCTCTCTTTTCCTGTTCCCTTTCGATTGACTCAAAAAGTGCTTTAAAGTTACCTGCACCAAAGCCTCTAGCCCCCATTCTCTGGATAATTTCAAAGAAAAGTGTAGGTCTATCTTCTACTGGCTTCGTAAATATCTGTAGTAAATATCCCTCTTCATCAGCATCGATCATGATACCTAACTTTTGTAATTCAGAAATATCCTCTTTCATCATCTCCATATGATCACCTAGACGTGAAGGTATCGCATCATAATATGCTGTAGGAGGTGCAGACAAGAACTCTACTCCTCTCTTCTTCATTTCGCCAACAGTATAAATAATATCATCTGTTGCTACTGCAATATGTTGCACTCCTGCACCATTATAAAAGTCTAAATACTCCTCTATCTGAGATCGCTTCATCCCTTCGGCAGGTTCATTAATTGGAAATTTAATACGTCCATTACCATTAGACATCACCTTACTCATTAATGCAGAATA
This sequence comes from Myroides injenensis M09-0166, assembly GCF_000246945.1. Lineage (GTDB taxonomy): Bacteria > Bacteroidota > Bacteroidia > Flavobacteriales > Flavobacteriaceae > Flavobacterium > Flavobacterium injenense. The sequence goes on along the minus strand of NZ_BAEX01000094.1, from coordinate 3,155 downwards.
CTCTGTATTAATCTGTTTATCATCAAATGATAGGAAATTCACAAATCCCATTACTTCTTCATACCATTTTACCCATGTATTCATTTGATTCCATCCCACATTACCTACCATATGGTCAACATATTTTAGACCAACTGGCGTAGGGTTATAATCGCTTTCCCATTTAACAAAACCAGGTAAAAACACCCCATTATAATTCTTGCGTTCCACAAACATATGCACTGTCTCGCCATAGGTGTAGATTCCAGCACGCACAGTTTCACCAAACTCATCTTTTTCAACAATTGGTTCCATATAAGATTTAGCTCCTCTTTGCGTAGTTTCTTTATAGGCTTGTCTTGCATCATCTACCCATAATGCTACAACTTTAACAGCATCACCATGTTGTACAATATGATCATTTAATGGCGATTCAGCAGTCAGAGGTGTCGTAAGTACAATTCTAATTTTATCTTGTACTAAAACATAAGAGGCTCTGTCGCGAACTCCAGTTTCTAATCCAGCATAAGCTAAGGACTGAAAACCAAAAGCAGTTTTGTAAAAGTGGGCAGCTTGTTTTGCATTCCCAACAATAAATTCAACATAATCAGTTCCTAATAAAGGGAGAAAATCTTTAGCCCCTTCAAATATCTTTTCTAAGCCAAACTCTACTGATTTAACTTCTTTGCTCATAATATATAGTTTTTTGGTTGTAGTTTATTAGTTATTTTCTGGATCTAACCAGGACTTGTAATACTGCTCATCAGCAATCTTCATTGCTTCTTCCGTTAACATCAATGGTTTAAAAGTATCCACCATGACTGCCAATTCTTCCGTCTTTTCTTTACCTATTGAACGTTCTACCGCTCCTGGGTGTGGACCATGAGGAATACCTGCAGGATGTAATGAAATATGCCCTGCCTCTATATCATTGCGACTCATAAAATCCCCATCTACGTAATACAACACCTCATCACTATCAATATTACTGTGATTATACGGTGCTGGAATAGACTCAGGATGATAATCATATAGCCTAGGTACAAATGAACAGACTACAAAAGCATCTGTTTCAAAAGTTTGATGCACAGGAGGTGGTTGGTGAATTCTTCCTGTGATAGGTTCAAAGTCGTGTATAGAAAAAGCATATGGATAATTATATCCATCGTAACCTACGACATCAAAAGGATGCGTTGCATAAATCATATCGAATATCTCATCTTGCTTGCGCACTTTGATTAAGAAATCACCTTTCTCATCATGAGTTTCTAGGTGATCAGGTCTTCTTATATCTCGCTCACAAAATGGCGAGTGCTCTAAGAGCTGCCCAAACCAGTTGCGATAACGTTTTGGCGTATAAATAGGTCTTCGCGACTCCACAATAAAAAGTCTATTATTCTCGTCATCGAAGTCCATTTTATAAATCACACCTCTCGGGATCAGTAAATAATCTCCATAAGAAAACTTTAAATTTCCTAACATAGTACGCAAAGTACCGCTTCCCTTATGGATAAATATTAACTCATCTGCATCGGTATTTTTATAGAAATAATCATCAGTAGATTTTTTAGGAGCAGCTAATACAATGGTACAGTCACTATTGGTAAGAACTGCTTTTCTGCTTTCTAAAAAATCCTCTTCTGGAGAAACCTGAAAACCTCTTAATCGATAAGATTGGATATTATTTGCTTTGGCTATTTTAGGAGCGACACTATATTGTCCTAAAATTCTCTTTACCTGAGTAGGTCTGTGTTCATGATACATATTAGTGGACATACCATCAAAACCAATGGTTCCAAACAATTGCTCATAGTACAAATCACCATTTTCTTTTCTAAAAATGGTATGACGTTTAGGGGGTATATTCCCTAACTGGTGATATAAAGGCATAATTACTTATATGTTTTTTGGTTGGTAATAATATATAATAAGTAAGTTGTTTCTCATTCAGGATCTCTCTTGATAAGAAACTTTAAATAAGCCAATAAACCGTACCATTGCGTATTCATATATCACAAATATCTAAATAAAATTATATTATCCAATTTTTAAACCAAAATTTATTACATTATCTATAACTAAACACAGTTAAAAGAATAAACCTATAAAGCCTTGTTATAATCTTATTAATCTTAAATAAATAATCCCATAACTATCAAGATAACCAATTAATTTAAGATTTAAGAAACTATACAATCTTATGCTTAGACAACTAAAGATGATGAATATTGATACCACATTCTTCGCACCATGATACCACAATGATGCCGCTATATTATGTACTTTTTGCGGCATCATAGCGGTATCATAGCGGCATCACTGCGGTATCATTACCCAAAGTACATTTACATTTAACGCATTGATGCAATTAAAAAGAATCAGGCTTGAATTCTGTAAATTCTGAATCAACTAGAAAACTTAGCTAAAAATAAATTATATGAAAAAGATTTTATTACTTGCTATGGTTGCTTTATTGTCTGTAAGTACTATTAGTTGTTCTAGTGACGATAATTCGTCAACTAATTATAAATCAAATATTTTAGGTACTTGGATAGATTCAAAAATTTTCTTTTTAGATAAAAATAAAAAGGTAATTGGTGAAGTAAATGCCGATGATAATGATGCTTGTGGTATTGATGAAAGGGAATTCAAAGAGAATGTAGTTAATTATACGTATTTTTACAGATTCATAGCTGGTTCTATTAATGAGTGCAAAACTGAGACTGGAACAGATAAATATAGTATTAAAGGAAATAAGTTAATTATTGAATCAGAAGATGATGGCGAAAGATATATTGAAGAAGCAGAAATAATTGAATTAAACGCTAATAAGTTTGTTTTTTTACTTCTAGAGAAGTTAGATGAAGAAGATATAGATGGGGAAGATTTTCCTGAAGGAACTACTTATTTAAAATTCGAATACGTACGAAAATAATTAAATTATTGATTAACATTGTTTAAAGAGCTATTTAGTTTAAACTAAGTAGCTCTTTAAATTTTTTAGTATTTAATTCAAGTACGACTTTTAAGATTAATCTACTAAAAAATAAAATGAAAACAGTAAATTTCCTATTATCAATATTTCCTATTAAAGAGAAATTAGTAGCCGTTTATTCACTTAAATAAAAGAAACTATTACCAAATGTTCCATCTCCTACAGCAGATATAAAACAAGG
>NZ_BAEX01000095.1 GCF_000246945.1 Myroides injenensis M09-0166 | reverse complement strand
GCCTCATTTATAATCATGATTATAAATGAGGCTTTTTTTTGTAGAAACTTTGATTAACTTATCTTTCTATAGACTTATAAATCAGTTCTTGAATATTCTCTCTAATATTCTCTTTTGACAATTTATTTACATTACTATCTGGATAAGTTCTATTAGATAGAAATACATAGATTAAATCTTTTTCAGGATCCGCCCAAGTCATTGTGCCAGTAAATCCTGTGTGTCCAAAACTTGTCATAGAGACACATCCACATGTAGGTCCAGGTTTTCCTTCTTTTTGAGGTTTATCGAAGCCAATACCTCTTCTATTTCCACTAGCACAATATGCACAATCATTAAAAGCATCAAAGGTAGAAGTACTGAAAAATTCAACACCTCCATATTCGCCTTTATTTAAATAAAGTTGCATCATTTTCGCAACGTCTAATGCTGTACCAAATAGTCCTGCGTGTCCAGACACACCACCTTGCATAGCTGCCCCCATATCATGTACATATCCTTGCACTGTTGTATATCGATAATAATTATCTTCCTCTGTTGGAGGAATTTCATCCATACTAAACTTGCGCAAAGGTAAATATGTTAAACGATTAGCTCCAATTTTTTGATAATAAGTGCGATCTACTAATTGATCTAAAGGTGTATTGTATTTATTCTCAACAAACTCTTTCATCATTATAAATCCTAAATCACTGTATTTATAATCGCCTTTCTTTCCTAATTTTGAATCTTTAATAATTTGTAACATGTCTTGATTATACCCTTTTTTGATAAAAAGATTCTCTGAAACTTGAGTTGGGAAATCAATTGTAGTAAAATAATTATAAATGGTTAAATCAGGTTTACCATTACTATCTAATGTTCTTTTGTAAAAAGGTATCCAAGCAGGTAATCCTGACTGATGTGTTAATAAATCTTTGAATGTTATTTTCTCTTTGTCACTCCCCTTAAAGAATGGTAACATATCCCCAAGTTTTGTATCCATTCTTACCTTATCATCATCATACAATTTAATCAACATAGGAAGAGTCCCTAATATTTTGGTTAATGAGGCTAAATCATATAAATCAGTATCTTTTACTTTTACATCTTTTTTATATGTATGATAACCAAAAGATTTATTGTAGATGACTTTACCATGTCGCGCAATCAATATTTGCATTCCAGGAGTTAACTCTTTACTGATAGCATAATTTGCAATACTATCTATTTGATTTAACACAAAGGGATTTATACCTTCATTACGAGGCGTTGAAAATCCCAATCTATTAAGACTTTTTGTTTTTATACCATCTTCGACTTGAAACTCACTATTAATTGTGACTGGTAATTTTCCTTTTGCTCCTATTGCACCAAATATGACTTGAGCAGCTGCATTATGAGCAAATACATTATTTTGATAGCCAATTACAATACTATTGATATTCTTAAAGTTCTTTATAGAAGAAAGTGTATACGGTTTAGTGAATGAAACTAGTACTGTTTTTTTAGAAGAAGCTACTTTTTCAATAATACTTAATTCATCATTTGAGAAATCTTGATTTCTCCATGGATTATCTAGTTTATGATAGCCAATTATAACCAACGTATAGTCATTTAACTTATCTAAATTATCTTTACTAACTTCTGTAACATTATCAAAATTTTGCAACATGTTATAAAAAGTATCACCTGTATCATCCCCTAACTTTATATAAGCTATCTTTTCTTTCTCCAAGTGTTTGATGGGTAATAATTTATCATTATTTTTTATTACAGTTATTGCTTCTTCATACAAATGAGTATTTAAGTCATCATACTCACTAGTATTTAAATCAGCTACTAAGTGATCGATTTCTATTGGGGTAAACTTCGTTAAACCTGTTTTATATTTATACTCCAAAATTTTCTTCACTGAATAACTTAAACGTTCTTCTGTAATTTCACCATTTTCATAAGCCGTTTTAATAATCTGTAAAGCTTTAGGAACATCCTCAGAGAACAATAACAAGTCGTTACCTGCTTTAAAAGCTGCTAAATCAACTTCTCCTGGTTTAAGATAATTAGCTGCGCCTTTCATATTTAAAGCATCAGTAAAAATCAATCCTTCATATCCCATTTCTTCTCTCAATAATTTTGTAACTACATTATATGACAAAGAACTTGGGATATTATCATTTGGTTCAAATGCTGGCAAATTTAAATGTGCAACCATAATACTAGCTACATTATTCTTTATTAATTTTCTATAAGGATATAGCTCCACTTTTTCTAGGCGATGCTTATCAAAATTTACCACTGGTAAGGCGTGATGAGAATCAACAGAGGTATCCCCATGCCCAGGAAAATGCTTTGCAGTAGCAAATACATCTTGACTTTGATATCCTTTTGTAAAAGCTGTAGCTCTATCAGCTACAATTTCGCGAGTCTCTCCATATGATCGGACTCCTATTATTGGATTTTTTGCATTAGTATTAATATCTACTACTGGTCCAAAATTAAAATGAAATCCTAATCTTTTAGCCTGTTTTGCCGTCGCTACGCCAAGATTCTCTATTAAATCTAAATCTTGGACAGCCCCTAAAGTCATATTATATGGAAAACGATAAGTAGAATCCAATCTCATACTAAGCCCCCACTCTCCATCTATACCAATTAACATAGGTAATTTACTTAAACGTTGTAATCGGTTAGTCATTTGTGCCTGTCGAACTGGTCCACCTTGAAAAAAGATTAACCCGCCTATATATTGATTGTTTATTAAGTTCTCTAAACTCTGAATATGAGCTTCATTCTTATTTGAATAGGCTGCCACCATAAATAGTTGTCCTATTCGTTGTTCTAGAGAAAGTGTATTATAAACGCTATCTACCCATTGCTTTTGTTTTTTAATATAATCTTGATTCTGACCAAATACAATTGTAGTTGTCAGTAATAATAATAGTGTAAATCTTTTCATTAGTCGTTTTTTTCAAGCAAAAAAAAATCATCATCAAAAAAATTGATGATGATTTTTTGATATTGGTAAATTTAAAAAATCAAATCTATTTAAAAAAGCGGCTATGCCAACTTTCTATTGCTGGTACCTCCCAGAACTCTCTATATTCTCCTAAATCATTTACTAAATTATTGAATACAATAGTATTAGCAGATACTGCTTTTGTTTTTACCAATTGTTTAAATTCAATTAAAGTTTTAAAAGCTATAAATTCACCCGTTTTGTAAGTAACATTCATTTTGTCTAGCAAATCAACATTGTATTTTTGCTCTAACTCCTGAATAACTTTAACTGATGAGTCAATTGAACAACCTGAAGCCGAATGAACTTCTTGATCAACAGCTAATATAATAAATCTATTATATTTCACTTCAAAAGACGCTTTTAATGGTGTCGCATGAGCAACCCAATTTTCAGTAAAATCTAGTAAGATTTTTTCAATTTCTTTAACCTCTTCGTCTGTGAATTTTCTATTTGATTGGTAAATCCAAACTCTAGAATGATCAGGCATTTCTTCTATAGGCGTATACATAATAACTACAAATCTTCTGCGTTAGCAATTAATTCAGCGACATCTAAAACTTTTACTTCGCTTTCTTTTTCTTTAAATTTCACACCATCAGTAAGCATTGTATTACAGAAAGGACATCCTGCTGCAATAATTTCTACTCCTGTACCAATAGCTTCCTCAGTTCGTTCAACATGAACTTCTTTTGAACCTGGTTCTGGCTCTTTAAATAATTGTGCTCCACCGGCACCACAACAGAATCCATTAGCTCTAGAACGTTTCATTTCTACTAGTTCAGCATCTAACTTTTCTATTAATTGGCGAGGTGCTTCATATACCTTATTTGCACGTCCTAAATAACAAGGATCATGAAATGTTATTTTCTTTCCTTTAAAATTTCCCCCCTCAATGGTTAAACGCCCATCATCTAATAGAGATTTAAGAAATTCCGTATGATGAACAACCTCATACTTTCCTCCTAAATCAGGGTATTCATTTTTTAGCGTATTAAAACAATGTGGACAAGCGGTAACAATCTTTTTAATTTCATATCCATCTAACACTTGGATATTCATCATTGCTTGCATTTGAAATGCAAACTCGTTACCTGCTCTTTTTGCAGGATCACCTGTACATCCTTCTTCTGTACCTAAAACTGCAAATGATACATTTGCTTTATTTAAAATCTTAACGAATGCTTTTGTTATCTTTTTAGCTCTATCATCAAAGCTTCCTGAACAACCTACCCAGAATAACACCTCTGGTTGTTCTCCTCTAGCCATCATTTCTGCCATTGTAGGCACTACTAAATTTGCTGACATAATTTGCTGTGTATTGAGATAATTAATGAGTTGTACATTAATTACGATGTTAGTTAATTAGTTTTCGTCTTTCCAGTTTAAACGATCCATTTGATTATACTGCCATGGCGCGGCATTATTCTCAACATTCTGCATCATATTGTTTAACTCTACTGGCGCAGCACTTTGCTCCATTACCAAGAAACGACGCATATCCATAATAATAGACAACGGACTAATATCTATTGGGCATTCCTCAACACATGCATTACATGTATTACACGCCCATAACTCTTCAGCAGTTATATAATCATTTAATAAAGTTTTTCCGTCGTCTACAAATTTACCATTATTGGCATCCATTATTTTACTGACATCTTCTAGTCGATCACGAGTAGACATCATTATCTTACGAGGTGATAATTTTTTACCAGTAATATTTTGTGGACAAGATGAAGTACATCTCCCACACTCTGTACAAGAATATGCATTTAATAATTGTACCCAATTTAAATCCATCACATCTTGCGCTCCAAATTTACTAGGTTCTTCCTCTACATTATCAGCTGGTGCAGCAAAGGGATCAGCATTTGGATCCATCATTAGCTGTACTTCTTTTTTCACTGACTCTAAATTATCAAACTGTCCTTCAGGATTTAAATTAGCAAAATATGTATTTGGAAATGCTAAAAAGATATGTAAATGCTTAGAATAGTATAAATAGTTCATAAAGAACATTACCCCTACTATATGTGCCCACCAACAAAAACGTTCAATAAACACTACAGTAGAAGGATTCATTCCATCAAATATTGGACTTATAAAATTTGAAATAGGAAAAGCTCCTGCTAATATATAATGTGGATATCCAATTGTTTGTAAATAGTTATCTGCCGCGTTCATAACTAAGAAAAAACACATTAATATCGTTTCAATATATATAATATTATTAGCATCACGTTTAGCCCAACCCTTCATCTCTGGTTGATTAAAACGTTTAAGTTTCACTATATTTCTTCTAATCCAAAATACAACTACACCAAATATCACTAAGAATGCTAGTATCTCAAAAACACCTATTAAAACATTGTACCCTGTTCCTAAAAAACTAAAAGCACGATGTGTCCCAAATAGACCATCTATGATGATCTCCAACATTTCGATATTAATAATTACGAATCCTACATAGACAAAAATATGTAGAATTGCTGGTATAGGTCTTTTGACCATTTTAGATTGCCCTAACGCAACGCGTATCATGTTACGCCATCTCGCTTTAGGATTATCAGATCGATCGACTGCTCGCCCCATCTTAATATTGCGTATTAGCTTCTTTACATTTCTGTAGAAAAAACCAAAACCAGCAACCAATAAAAGTAAAAATAATGCTTGGCCTAAATACTGCATAATTGTAATAATTGATTCAATAAATTGTTAGTTTTTTGTTGGTTTAGTTGTTGTCTATATTATTTTCTTCTACTATTACACTTTCTTCTGTAGGTTGGTAAGGTGTCGCTTTTTTACCAAATAAAGAAAAATGAACATAGCGTTTAGGATTCTCTTTTAAATCACGCAATAATAATTCTAATTCTTTCGATGCTCCTGTTAGATTTGAATACAATTGCTCATCTTTTAATAGTTTACCTATAGAACCTTTGCCACCTTGAATATCCGACATCATTTTATCTAGATTTCCAGTAGCGTTGTCTAATTTAGCAAACGTACTTTGAATATCCAAAGTTTTTAATTGTCCAGACAAATCAACAAAGTTAGAACTCATTGTATTTAAGTTATCCATCGTACCATTAAATTTAGGACCTGCGGTAGCTAATAATTTATTCGCCCTAGCTAAAGTACCATTAAGCTCTGATACTGAATTCTTTAAATCATTCTGCATTTTATCATCCATAATATTATTTACTGTAGAAATCATCTTATCAGCACTTACTAAGACTGATTCTAATTTGTCTTTCAATGGTGTTAATTCACCCATCAACTTATCTGTAAGCTCTGGTTGAACATCTCCTTTTATATATTGTCCTGATTCAGCATAATCTGTATCACCAAATTGGGGATCGATAGAAATTGCTTTCCCCCCTATTAATCCTGGTGAGTAGATTGTAGCTACACTCGACTTCGAAATTGCCATAGGATGAGTCATTAACAACTCTACTATTAATTTCCCTGTCTGTTGATTAATACTAATTTTTGATACTTTACCAATAACTAAACCGTTAACAGTAACATTGGAAGAAGTTGTCAATCCTTCTACATTATTGTATTCCACATAGTATCTAGCACTGTTATCAAAAATATTTTTCCCTTTCAAAAAAGAATATCCCCAAATGAACAAAGCTATAGCACCTATTACTAAAATAGCTGTTTTAATTTCTCTTGATATTTTCAAAACTCTTTATTTTATTAAACGCAAAAATAAACTTTTATTTTTAAAAGCCTCTGTAATTATTTTAAAGCTTCTTCTACAGTAATTTGCTTCCCATTCTTATAAGCTACAATGAAAGAAGACTTATGACCTTTTGATTTAGCAATTTCTAAGTTCTTTTTAGCTTGTTCATAGCTACCAGTCTCAGAATAATAATACTTATTAATCTTTCCACTTTTAACCATACTCACATCACTCAATCCATTAAAATTTGATGGTTTAAGCGCTAAAACACGGCTACTTGCAGCGATTTGCACCTTAAAAGTAATCCCTTTCTTAACTCTATTAACAGTTGTTTTACTCTCTGTTTCTACTTTTTTAGTCTCAGTTTTTTTCTCAGTCCCTTTATTTTTAATGGTGTTATCTGCTACGGCTGCTACTGTTCCATTACTATAATATGCAGCTTTATAAGCTAATATCCCTTTTGCAATAGACTCAGCTAATTCTTTTTGTCCTTTTTTAGAAGTAAGATATGCTCCTTCATCTTTATTTGATACAAATCCAAGTTCAATTAATATACTTGGCATGAAAGCGCCATGTAACACCCAAAAAGGTCCTTGCTTTACTCCTCTATTCTTTCGCTTAAGCTCATTTGTAAAACCATCTTGAACCCTTCCTGCCAAGTCAATACTTTGATGAATATAGTCTTCTTGAATAAGTGTCAAGCCAATGATTGACTCAGGAGATTTAGGATCAAAACCAGCATATTGAGTCTTATAATCATCCTCCAACATAATTACAGAGTTCTCCGTTTTGGCAACATCTAAATTTGACTTATTTTTACTTAACCCCATTACATAAGTTTCAGTACCATAAGCCGCATTTGAATCTACACCGTTACAATGTATAGAAACAAAAACATTCCCATTAGCATCATTAGCTAATATTGAACGCTCCTTAACAGGCACAAAAACATCTTTATTCCTTGTATAAAAAACTTCTACATCAGATTGTTTTTCCAAAATTTTACCCACTTCTAAGGCTACAGCTAATACAATGTCTTTCTCGACATTCTTTCCGTGATTTGTTCCAGAATCTTTCCCTCCGTGGCCAGGATCCAGAACCACTTTGAATTTTTGATTATTCTGAGCAGATATAGCTACTGCAAAAAGTAAAAACGTTAGTAAGGCAAACAGTTTAGAGTGACTGCACTTCATAAAAAAGATATTTATAATTGTGTATAATTTGAATTAAATTACATTTTTCAGAAAAAATATATGTAAGTTTGACACGCTAAAAATAACGAGCTTAGTTTTTACAAAAATAGCATATATAATAAGATTTGCGAACAAATATTTTTAATATCGTTTTAGTTTTATTTCTTTTCTGTGCTCTGACTACTAGTACTAGTAAAGCGCAAGAATTTAAAAAGAAATCTACTACCTTAATAACCAACCCTATTAAAGACTCTATAGCATCTCCAAAAGATACTATAGCAATTCCTCCTACAGTTAATACTGACACCATTAAAGCTAAAAAAGATTCTTTACCACCAAAGCCAAAACCTCTATTAGATGGCGTTGTAGAAAGACAAGCTAATGGATACGAAAGTTTAGACTATCAAACTGGTGAAATAACTTTATATGATCAAGCTGTAATAGAATACCTAGACTTCAAATTAGAAGCTGGTAAAATCATCTACAATATTAATACTAATGAAGTATCGGCAGGTGGTATAAAAGATAGTGTCGGCAATATGTCACAATATCCTATATTTACTCAAGGAGGACAAGTAGTGGAGCCTGATTCTATCCGCTATAATGCTAAAACACAAAAAGCTTTAGTTTGGCAATCTAGAACTTCACAAGGTGAATTTAGAATAAAAGCTGAGTTGACAAAGAAAGAGAATGACTCTGTTTATTTTATGCAAAATGTTATTTTTACAACTGCAAAAGACTTAGATGACCCCGAATATTACTTTCAATCAAAAAAAATAAAATTAGTACCTGGTAAAAAAGTAGTTACTGGAGTAACCAATATGGTTATAGCAGATGTTCCTACTCCAATAGGATTACCTTTTGCTTTTTTCCCGATGAGCGAAAAAGCTGAATCAGGTTTTATAATTCCAAGTGTTGGAGATACTAACCAACAAGGTTACTATCTACAAAATGGAGGTTATTATTTTGCTATAAGTGATAATGTCGACCTAACTTTACAAGGTGATTATTATACCAATGGTAGTTGGGGATTGCGCTCAAATAGTAATTATGCCAAAAGATATCGATATAACGGAAGGGTATTACTTCGTTATGAGAATAATATTTTTAGCGAAAAAGGACTACCTGATTATATGTCTTCGAAATTGTATAACATTCAATGGAATCATAGCCAGGACGCCAAAGCAAATCCTACTTCACGTTTTTCTGCCTCAGTAAATATGGGTAGTAGCCAATATTTTAGACAAACAAATAGTTCATATAATGTTGGGGCATCTTTAAATAATACGATGAGTTCATCGGTGAGTTATTCAAAAACTTTTGAGAGTACTCCACAAGTAAATATGTCGTTGACTGCTACGCATTCACAATCTACAAATACAAAACAAATTAATATGACACTACCTACACTTCAAGTAAGTGTAGATAGGATTTTTCCTTTTGCTCCAAAATATGGTGCCAAAAAAGGAATTATTAAAAACTTAAACTTATCATACAACTTAAGAGGTGAAAACCGCGTACGTATTCACGAGGATAACTTCTTTAAAAAAGAGATGTATGATAGTTTAAATACAGGATTCCAACATAGTATTCCAATTTCGACTAACTTTAAATTATTTAAATATTTTTCTGTTACTACGGGAGCAAACTATAATGAAGTATGGTATTTTAATACCATAAAAAAACAATATAATCCTGAATTAAACAGAGTAGAAGATATTAGAGTGAATGGCTTCGATAGCTTTAGAACTTATAACTTTAATGCAAATGTAGGAACTACTATTTACGGAACATTTAACTTTAGTAAAGATGGTAGATTACAAGCAATACGCCATGTAATGCGCCCTAGTGTTGGTTATTCTTACACTCCTAGTTTTGAACAGTACTATGATACCTATGCAATAGATGCTACAGGTCAAACAATACAAGACTATACTCGTTTCCAAGGCGGGTTATTTGGTGCTCCAGGTAGAAGCAATTCTAATATGTTAAACTTTAACCTTAGCAATACATTTGAAGCTAAAGTTAGAGATGATGAGAATAGTAAAGGAGAGCCTAAAAAAATTATGTTGTTAAATAGCTTAAACTTTAGTACTAGTTATAATATGTCTGCAGACTCATTAAAATGGTCTCCAGTTAGGGTTAGTACAGGGACAGCTATCTTTAAAGATAAAATGCAGATTAACTTAAATGCAACCCTAGATCCATATGCATTAGACAACAATAACAGACGTATTGATACTTATAATATTAATAATGGTGGTAGCTTATTTAGATTAACAAGTGCTAACTTAACTGTTAACTGGTCTATGTCTAGTAATGATCCTTGGTTTAATGGCGGACAAGATAAAAATCAAAATTCAGAAGATAACGGTGGTCGTGCCGACGATTTATTTGGTAGAGCAATGGAACTTGGTGACACAAGAACTAGTATGTTTGACAACCAAAAAGAACGTCCTTTTGAAGGCTTCTATAATGCCAAGTTACCATGGGATTTGACTTTTGCCTATTCCCTAACCTATAACAACTCCTCTAGACAAAATGAATTAGTAAACAATTCATTAATGGTTTCTGGAAATATAGAAATCACACCTAGATGGAAAGTAGGTTTCTCTAGCGGTTACGATTTTGTACAACAAGGAGTTACTTTTACCCAATTGCGTTTTGAGAGAGATTTATTGAGTTGGAGAATGGACTTTTCATGGGTACCTATTGGAACCTATACAAGTTGGGGATTCTTTATTGGTATCCGATCATCAATGTTAAGCGATATCAAATGGGAAAAACGCAAAACACCAGACAAGAGATATAGATAATAACAATAAGACTTTAATCACTTTAAATACCCTTAAAATGAAAAAAATAATAAACTCAGAAAAAGCTCCTGCTCCTATTGGTCCATACAACCATGCAGTAATGGTAGGAGATTTATTATTTATATCAGGACAAATTCCTTTTGATCAAGTAACTGAAACACTGATAACAACTGGAATAGAAAATGAAGCAAAACAAGTAATGTCAAATTTACAAGCTATATTAGAAAAAGCAGAAATGACTTTTGAAAATGTTGTAAAAGCTACAATCTTCTTAACAGACATGAATGATTTTTCTATTGTAAACGAAGTTTACGGAAGTTACTTTAATAAAGAAACTGCTCCTGCAAGAGAATGTATTCAAGTCGTAAAATTACCACGTAATGTCAATGTTGAAATCTCAATGATTGCATCAAAATAAAAAAGGATAGCTAGAAGCTATCCTTTTCATTTTATATTAATTACTCATCGTAATATTTGCTATTTCCCAATCTGTATTATTAAGTTTAATTAATTGTACATTGATTACTTTCTCTTTATTCTCTCCTATTAATTTAATTCTAAATTTAGCCTCCTTACTTCCACCCATTGAGAAAATAGTTCCTTTTATCATTCTTGACTTCTTAATCATACCTACCTCTTTAAATATTGTTTTATTAATATATAATTGAGATAATGCTGCCCTATATGGTCTGCTATGACTTAAAGCATTCTTATTCCATTGAATAACACCGACTATTCCTATTATGATTAAAGCAAAGAAAAGTAAAAACTGTAATTTATAATTAACTAATACTTTACGCACTTTGACAGTCGTTTTCAGATGTACATCAGCAAGTCGTCTTTTATCATTATTAACTAACCAAAATGCAAACTCAATTGGCCAAATTAAAAGATATATATTTCTATATATTAACTTTTTAAAAGATGGTGTATTTCCTGTATCTGTATTGACAATCTGCAGTCCCATTATCATCTTTCCAAGGCTTATACCATTAATGCAATCCTTAAATAATAAGATAAAATTAATAATTAAAATAGAGAATAAGACTGACCATGTGCTCTCTAATAAAAAATCGACAAATGAAGAACGGCTAAAAACTATAAACAAATAAGTTATTAAAAAATAAAGAAGCATAGCAAATACAAAATCAATTATATAAGCTACCAGGCGAAGTACCCACAATGAAGGTTTAAAATCTTTACTTGTTACTTTATTCATAAATGATTGTTTTTAATACTATAATAGCAACTTAAATACAAGTATTATACTGCAACTTGTTATATCATAAGTAAACATATAACAATAATTATGCTGATTTGAATAATCTCTTAACTATAACGTCACAATATAGTATTTTAATATGTAGCTTATCTAGCAAGTTATACTTCTACTAGTTTATTTTGCTTTGCATGAATAGCCTTTTGTTCTAAAAAATACTTTATTCCCAGATAATTC
This sequence comes from Myroides injenensis M09-0166, assembly GCF_000246945.1. Classification (GTDB taxonomy): domain Bacteria; phylum Bacteroidota; class Bacteroidia; order Flavobacteriales; family Flavobacteriaceae; genus Flavobacterium; species Flavobacterium injenense. Next base: position 307 of record NZ_BAEX01000095.1, on the reverse strand, counting down.
CCCCCTCTTTAACCACTAAACAACAAATAATAAAATCCACTAATCACTCCTTCGGATGGCGTTCATAAAAGAATTGCTATTTATAAAAGCAGAAGAGTATTTTCTGAAAATCATAATTAACATCTTAAATTACTTTCTGAACAAATCATCATTAATTATAACCATTTAGCTCACCTTAAAACTGGCTTTCCTAATTTTAGTAAATATAATTTGCAACAATTTTACCACAACTAATGAGATAAATCTGAATATAAAAAAACACTTTCAAAACTTAAAAACTACTTCATTAGACTACAATACTACGTGT
>NZ_BAEX01000096.1 GCF_000246945.1 Myroides injenensis M09-0166 | reverse complement strand
AATTAAAAGGATTTCTAAAAATTAGAATGATGACTTTAAAGAAGAAGCTAAAAGAAATTTGTCTGGAGCGATTAAACGATAAGATTGATGCTTTTCAGTCTATGGTAGATGATCTGTCTTTGGATGCTCAAAATGATGCTAAAAGCTCTGCAGGAGATAAGCATGAAACTGCCTTATCTATGATGCATTTGGAACAAGAAAATATCAGTAGTAAAATAAAAGAGAATTTAGAAATACGCGATATTATATCAAGAATAGATGCAGAGAAAGTAAGCGAAAAAGTAGAGTTTGGTAGTGTGGTAAAAATAAACTCAGTGATGTTGTTTTTTTCAGCAGCATTACCAAAGATAAATGTAGATGAACAATCTGTGCTGGCAGTTTCTGTAGATGCACCGATTGCGAAAGAATTATTGGGTAAGAAACTTAATGACACTTTTATTTTTAATAATTGTGAGTTTAAAGTGAATTACTTAGAATAGTTAAGGAATAAGAAATAAAAAGGCGTATGATATTTTATCATACGCCTTTTTTCATTTTAATAGTATTTTAGTTGCTTTATATGGGGTGTATAGCTTGATAAAGTACTTGAATTAATGTATATTTGTACGTTACTTATTTTAGAAAAATAATTATGAGCCAAGAAACAAATAAGAATAATTATTCGGCAGATAGCATTCAAGCTCTTGAGGGAATGGAACATGTAAGAATGCGTCCTTCAATGTATATCGGAGATGTAGGTGTTAGAGGTTTACATCATCTAGTATACGAGGTAGTGGATAACTCAATTGATGAGGCATTAGCTGGATATTGTGATACAATTAATGTCATTATTAATGAAGATAATTCAGTAACTGTTCAAGATAACGGTCGTGGTATTCCTGTTGATATACACAAAAAAGAAGGTGTATCTGCATTAGAAGTTGTAATGACAAAAATCGGTGCAGGTGGAAAATTTGACAAAGATTCTTATAAAGTTTCAGGAGGGTTGCACGGTGTAGGTGTATCATGTGTTAATGCTTTATCTGATTTATTAAAAGCTACTGTATTTAGAGATGGAAAGATTTATGAGCAAGAGTATTCTCAAGGTAAAGCTTTATATCCAGTTAAAGTAGTAGGTGAAACAGATAAAAAAGGTACTCAAGTTACTTTTCATCCAGATCCAACTATTTTTACGCAAGTTACAGAGTTCTCTTATGAGACGCTTGCTGGAAGATTAAGAGAGTTAGCTTTCTTAAATAAAGGTTTAACTATCACTTTAACTGACTTAAGGGAAATAAATGAAGATGGTACGCCTAAGAGTGAGGTGTTTTTCTCTAAGGATGGTTTAAAAGAATTTATTAAGTTTTTAGATGGTAACCGTGTTCCTATTATTGGAGATGTAATTTCAATGGAAACGGATAAAGGAGAAGTTCCTGTAGAAGTTGCCTTAATCTATAATGATACTTATTCTGAAAATATTTATTCATACGTGAATAATATTAATACTCACGAGGGAGGGACTCACTTACAAGGTTTCCGTATGGGGTTAACTCGTACGTTAAAAAAATATGCTGATGCTTCAGGATTATTAGAAAAGCTAAAATTTGAAATTACTGGTGATGATTTCCGCGAGGGATTGACAGCTATTATCTCTGTAAAAGTTATGGAGCCTCAATTTGAGGGACAGACAAAAACAAAACTTGGGAATAGAGAAGTAGTATCGCCGGTAAGTCAGGCTGTAGCTGAGATGTTAGAGGCATATTTAGAAGAACATCCAAATGATGCTAAAATCATTGTACAGAAAGTTATTCTTGCTGCTCAAGCTCGTCATGCTGCTAAGAAAGCAAGAGAAATGGTACAGAGAAAAACTGTCATGGTAGGTGGTGGTCTTCCTGGGAAGCTTTCAGATTGTTCAGAGCAAGATCCAAAATTATGTGAAGTGTTCTTAGTAGAGGGAGACTCTGCGGGGGGAACTGCTAAAGAAGGACGTGACCGTAATTTTCAAGCCATTTTACCTTTGAGAGGTAAGATATTGAATGTTGAGAAAGCTATGGGGCACAAAGTTTTTGAAAACGAAGAGATTAGAAATATTTTTACTGCTTTAGGGGTTACTATCGGTACAGAGGAAGATAGTAAAGCTTTAAATCTAGAAAAATTACGTTATCATAAGGTTGTAATCATGTGTGATGCCGATGTCGATGGTAGTCACATTGCTACATTAATCTTGACATTCTTCTTTAGATACATGAGAGGATTGATAGAAAATGAGCACGTGTTCATTGCAACTCCTCCTCTTTATTTAGTGAAAAAAGGTAATAAAAAGGAATATGCGTGGACTGATGAGGAGCGTATTGAATTAATGGAACAAATGGGTAGTGGAGCTACAGTACAGCGATACAAAGGTCTTGGAGAAATGAATGCAGAACAGTTGTGGGATACTACAATGAATCCAGAGCACCGTATCTTAAGAAAGGTAACTATTGATAACCTTCAAGAAGCTGATCGCGTATTTTCAATGTTAATGGGAGATGAAGTGCCACCACGTCGTGAGTTCATTGAGCAAAATGCAACTTATGCAAAAATTGATGCTTAGTAAAGTTTAATATTAATTGAAAAAAGGTCAGGCATATTTATTATGTTGACCTTTTTTTTTAACTAAATAAAATATAAAAGATATGAAAGTTTCTGTTATTGGTGCAGGTAATGTAGGAGCTACTTGTGCAGAAGTTATGGCAAATAGACAAATTGCAAGCCAAGTTGTTCTTTTAGATATTGCAGAAGGATTAGCTGAAGGAAAAGCAATGGATATCATGCAATGTGCACCTAATTCAAAATTTGATACTGTAGTAAAAGGTAGTACTAATGATTATAGTACTACAGCTAATAGTGATGTGGTAGTAATTACATCAGGTATTCCACGTAAACCAGGAATGACCAGAGAAGAGCTAATTGGTACCAATGCTGGTATTGTTAAATCTGTTATTGAAAATACTTTAAAATATTCACCTAATGCTATTTTTGTTATTGTTACAAATCCATTAGATACTATGGCATTAGCTGCTCTTAAAATTTCTGGACTTGCTAAAAATAGAGTAATAGGTATGGGGGGAGCTTTAGATTCTTCTAGATTTAAATATTTCTTAAGTCAAAAATTAAATAAGCCTATTTTAGAAATAGAAGGAATGGTTATTGGAGGACATGGGGATACTACAATGTTACCTTTAATTAATTTAGCTTCTTATAAAGGAGTTCCTGTGACTGATTTATTAACATCGGAAGAGCAAGAGGAAATAATAAAATCTACAATGGTAGGAGGAGCTACATTAACTAAATATTTAGGAACTTCTGCGTGGTACGGACCTGGGGCTGCTGTTGCTAATTTGGTAGACAGCATATTATATGATAGAAAGAAAATGATACCTTGTTCTGTATTATTAGAGGGGGAATATGGCCATCAAGATTTATTTATCGGTGTTCCTTGTATAATAGGGAAAAATGGCTTGGAAGAAATTGTCGAGTTAAAATTAAATGCTTCAGAACAAGAAAAATTTAATAGTAGTGTTGAAGCAATAAAAGAAACAAATAAAGAGTTAACAAATATTTTAGGGTAATTTTTTGTTTCTTACAAAACAATATTAAATTAAAACCTATATTTTAGAGATATTCTTAATAAAAATATTGGTTAATCCTATTGCATATTTTATATTTGCTCGTTTTTAAAATAATAAATAATTAATTTAAGTAATAATGCAGAACAAAGGACTCGTTAAATTTTTTGCAATTATATTTGCTTTGGTAAGTGTTTACCAGCTTTCATTCACCTTTGTTACCAACCATTATGAGAAAAAGGCGAAAGCTTATGCTGATGGTGATTCTACAAAAGAATTACAGTACTTAGACTCTATTGGTAGCCAAAAGGTTTTTTTAGGACAAACATTTAATGAAGTAAGAGCTAAGCAAATCAATAAAGGTTTAGACTTAGAGGGAGGGATTAATGTTACATTACAAATCTCTATTAAAGATATCCTAAAAGGATTAGCAAATAATTCAAAAAATGCTGTTTTCAACAAAGCTTTAGCTGATGCAGAATCAATGCGTCAAGGTAATCAAAGCTATCTAGATGGATTCTATCAAGCATTTGAAAAAGCTTCAAATGGTACGGTAAAATTAGCTTCAGCTGATATTTTTGCGAATAGAAATTTAAGCGAAATTACAGTTGATATGTCAGATAGTCAAGTTAAGGCTATTTTGAACAAAAAAGTTAAAGAATCTATCGAAAGTGCTTATCGAGTTTTTAGAGAGCGTATAGATAAATTTGGTGTAAGTCAACCTAATATTCAAATGCTTGGTGATACAGGACGTATTCTTGTAGAATTACCTGGAGCAAAAGATGTTGACCGTATTAAAAATTTATTACAAAGTACAGCTCAATTAGAATTTTGGGAGACTTATAAATCAGGAGATGTTGCTAACTTTTTAGTAACAGCTAATGAGTATTTAAAAACTACTGAGAAAAAAGAAGTTGCGAAAGAAGAAGTTAAAGAATCAACATCTGAAATTGATGCTTTATTAGGTGCAAACAAGGATAGTCTTTCTGCAGAAACACAATCTCAAGGTCCTTTATTAGATTTGTTTGCAATGGGAGGTCACCCAGAAAGTCCAATTATTGGATATTTTCAAACAAAAGATACAGTAAAAGTAAATGCTTATTTAAAACGTGCTGATGTACGTAATATGTTACCTGCTGATCAAAAATATGTTCGTTTTGCTTGGGGTAAACCTAGTAAAAAAGCTCAGGATTTAGTAGAGTTATATGCATTAAAAACTAATCGTGATGGCGTTCCTCCTTTAAGTGGAAGTGTTATTACTGGGGCTCAAGATGAATTTGACCAATTTAGCCGTCCTGTTGTAGGGATGACAATGAGTCCAAAAGGAGCTAAGATTTGGGAAGAGTTAACTGGAAAAGCTTATACAGAAAAATCAAATATTGCTATTGTTTTAGACAATATTGTTTATTCAGCTCCAGGAGTAACTAATGGTCCTATTTCTGGTGGTAGATCTTCTATCTCAGGAGATTTTACAATTGCAGATGCAAAAGATTTAGCTAATATATTAAGAGCTGGTAAATTACCTGCTGGTGCAGATATCGTTCAGTCAGAAATTGTAGGGCCTTCATTAGGACAACAAGCAATTGACGCAGGTATGCTTTCTGCTGTAGCTGGTTTAATTATAGTTGCAGCTTGGATGGCATTTTACTATGGAAGAGCTGGATGGTATGCTAATATTGCTTTATTAGCGAACTTATTATTTATGTTCGGTATTTTAGCTAGTTTAGGTGCTGTATTGACTTTACCTGGTATTGCAGGTATTGTTCTTACAATGGGTACTGCAGTTGATGCTAATATTATTATTTACGAGAGAGCCAAAGAGTGTCTTCGTAAGGGAATGAGTCTGGCAGAAACAATTAAAGAATCATATAGCTGGCATGGTGCTATGCGTCCGATTGTAGATGCAAACGTTACTCATATTTTAACTGGTGTAATCTTATTTGCATTTGGTTCTGGACCTATCAAAGGTTTTGCCACTACATTGTTAATAGGTATTGCTACTTCATTATTTACTTCTATTTTCATCGCTCGTATCTTTATGGATAGAGATTTGAAAGCAGGAAGAACGTTAGCATTCTGTACTTCAGTAACTAAAAATTGGTTTACTAATTTCCATTTTGATTTCTTAAAAGTTAAGAAAATTACTTATGGACTTTCAGCAGTTATTGTTATTGTTTCTTTTGTATCATTCTTTACTAATGGTTTTGATGAAGGAACTGATTTCGTAGGAGGTCGTACTTTCCAAGTTAAATTCGATAAACCTGTAACTGCAAATGAAGTTAGTGAAAAACTAGGTGATGTATTTGGAGTAAGTGTTGAGGCAAAAGTATTTGGTAATAAAGAACAATTGAAAATTACTACTAAGTATAGAGTAGATGAAGAGGGAGCAGCAGTTGATCAAGAAGTAAATGAAAAGCTTTATGAAGGACTGAAAGGTTATTATTCAGAAGATATTACTTACAATGAATTTGTAAATGCTACTGAAGGTAAAACTTTAGGTGTAATTCAAGCTTCTAAAATTGGTCCAAGTATGGCAAAAGACGTTAAGCAGAATGCTTATTGGGCAGTATTAGGATCTATGGTTGCTATCTTTATTTACTTAGTTATATCATTCCGTAAATGGCAGTATTCATTAGGTGCTATTGTTTCTGTAGCCCATGACGTTATATTCGTATTAGGAGTGTATTCGTTAACTTATAAATTTATGCCTTGGCATATGGAGATAGATCAACATTTTATTGCTGCTATCTTAACAGTTATCGGATATTCTATGAACGATACAGTAATTGTATTTGACCGTGTACGTGAATACATCGCTGGGAAAACGAAAGGAAATTTCAATAAGATCGTTAATGACTCTGTAAATACAACATTATCTAGAACAATTAATACTTCATTGACATTAATCTTAGTATTATTGATTATGTTCATCTTTGGTGGTGATTCTATTAGAGGATTTGTATTTGCAATGCTTATTGGAATTATAGTAGGTACTTATTCATCTTTATTCTTGGCAACACCAGTATTAGTAGATACTATGCCTAAGAAAGATAAAGAAGAAATTGAGAGAAGACATAAAGAAGCACAAGAAGAATTAGCAGCTGAGAAAGCTTAATTCTGGTCTTTAGAATATGAAAGAAAAGGCAGCCTTACTAAGGCTGCCTTTTTCATTTTAAGTGTATTGTGTCGTCTTATAGTTATATTGCAATTACTTAAATTATTATATCTCACTTTAACCTTTATTTGTCTAATTACATCTTATTACTAATTAAGACATTTTATATTTAAGAATATTGGAAAATAAAATATTATCGATATAATTATAATGCAGTTAGATATCAACTAGTAATACATAAGTCTTTGTTGTGTGTATGCTGTTCAATATTGCTTCTATTAAAAGATGTTTATAATAGAGACATATAGTCTTATCGTGACAGGAAAGCATTTACATGGTTATTAAACTAGCATTATGTTTTTTTAAATATTGGTATGGAAAACATATAATGTAGAAACTACTTTTAAGGTTAAGAGACTTAAAAAGAGCAGAAGATAATAGTGTTTAAAACAAAGAGCGCTGATTTAATTTAAAATCAGCGCTCTTTGTTTTTATACAATATATATAATTATTCGTATTTTCTATTTTTAGCTGTAAGCCACAAATAAACTCCTACTATGATAAAAGGTATACTTAGCCACTGTCCAGTAGAGAAAAGCCCTAAAGTGTCTTCTATACCACCTTGTTTACTCTTCATAAACTCAATAATGAATCTCACTACCCATAATAATACTAAAAATACACCAAATATATAGCCTAGTTTTTTACGAGCATCTGTTTTCCAATAGAGGAAATATAAAATTACAAATACAATAATGTAACCAAATGCTTCATATAATTGGGTAGGATGTTTAGCTACCACATTAGCTAATAAATCTGAAAAACGAGGATCGTTTTGTATAGCTAAATAGGCTTGGTTATAATCGTTTATTCCTGTTGCTTGTATTGCTTCTCTTGGTGAATACTCATCTCTAATAAAACGAATTCCTAATGAACTAGTAGTTGGATGACCTACAATTTCTGAATTAAAGAAATTACCAAAACGAACAAATACTCCACCTATTGTAACAGGAATTACAATTCTATCTAATATCCATAATATTGGTTTTTTGATAATGTTCTTACTGTAGTAATACATCACAATGATAATAGCTATCGCTGCTCCATGACTTGCCAGACCACTAAAGCCTACTATTTCGAATTTAGGTGAAAAGCGCACAGGCGAAATGATTTCAAATAAGTGGTCTTTGTAATAGTCCCAATCGTAAAAAAACACATGTCCTAAACGAGCTCCTACTAGTGTAGCAAGGACTGTATATATAAATAGTTTATCTAATTTATCAACGCTTATTCCTTCGCGATCATATATTTTTTTCATTATGAACCAACCTAATCCAAAGGCTACAACGAACATTAAGCTATAGTAACGCAGTTTTATAAATCCTAAATCAAATCCTTCCGAAGGATTCCATATCATGTTTAATGAATGTAATGTCATAAATAGTAGTGTTAAAGGATAAAAGTAAATAAAAAATATCTAAATAAAAGATATTTTAGGTAAGATTGATTAAGGTACAGGATCATATCCTTTACCACCCCAGGGGCCGCAGCTAGCAATTCTTTTAATAGCTAACCAACCTCCTTTAAAAAGCCCGTGTTTCTTTAAAGCCTCAAGTGTATATTGAGAACACGTAGGACTATATCGACATGCAGGTGGAAATAGGGGAGATATAGCAAGTTGATAAAACCTAACTAAAAGAACAAATGGAAATATTAATATTTTTCTAATCATGATTTAAATCAGAAAAAGCTATAAGGAGACCCTTATAGCTTTTATTATTTTAAATTGTAAAAGATGTTCCTTCTTTTCCGTCTTTTAACTGAATACCTATTTTTGCAAGCTCATCTCTTATGTGATCAGACATTGCAAAATTTTTGTTAGCTCTTGCTTCATTTCGCATTTGAATAAGCATATTAACTACACCTTCTAATTTTTCATTATTAGCACTAGTAGTTTCAGTATCTTCCAGTCCTAATACATCAAAAGTAAAGGCATGCATTGTAGCTGATAATTCTGCTAAGTCATTTGCCGAAATAGTTTCCTTATTTTCTTTTATAAGATTAATCATCTTAACCGCTTCAAATAGATTTGCAATTAAAATAGGACTGTTAAAGTCATCATTCATTGCATCGTAGCATGATTGTTTCCATTTTGCGATATCTACTGAAGAATTTGTAGAAACTTTTAAATCTTTTATTGATTTAATTGCTTCCATTAGTCGATGATAACCTCTTTCTGAAGCATTGATAGCATCATCAGAAAAATCAAGGATACTTCTATAATGTGCTTGTAGTATAAAAAATCTAGCTACAGCAGGAGCAAAGGCTTTGCTCAAAATGTTGTTCTCTCCAGAAAATAATTCATTTGGCAATATATTATTTCCTGTTGATTTTGCCATTTTTTTACCATTAAGCGTAAGCATATTAGCATGCATCCAATAATTAACTGGCGTATTTCCTGTACAAGCTTCATTTTGAGCTATTTCACATTCGTGATGAGGGAATTTTAAATCCATTCCTCCTCCGTGAATATCAAAATGCTTTCCTAAGTATTTCGTACTCATTGCTGTACATTCTAAATGCCAACCAGGGAAACCATCTCCCCAAGGAGAAGGCCAACGCATTATATGTTGTGGTTCTGCTTTTTTCCAAAGAGCGAAGTCTAGAGGGTTTTTCTTATCTGATTGACCATCTAAATCACGTGTATTAGAAAGTAAGTCTTCTATTTTTCGACCACTTAATACTCCATAATGTTTTGACTTGTTGTATTTCTCAACATCAAAATAAACGGAACCATTTACTTCGTAAGCAAATCCATTATTGATAATACCTTGAATGATATCTATTTGTTCAATAATATGCCCAGTTGCAGTAGGTTCAATACTAGGAGGAAGATTATTAAATTGTTTAAGAATATTGTGAAAATTCACAGTGTACTTTTGTACAATCTCCATTGGCTCTATTTGTTCAATACGAGCTCTTTTAGCAATTTTATCTTCTCCTTCATCAACATCGTCAACGATATGACCTACGTCAGTAATATTACGAACATAACGTACTTGATAACCTAAATGTCTTAAATAGCGATATACCAAGTCAAAAGAGATAAAAGTTCTACAGTTTCCTAAATGTACATAGTTGTAAACAGTAGGTCCACATACATACATTCCTACTTTTCCTTCATGGATAGGTACGAAAACTTCTTTTTCTCCTGATAAGGAGTTGTAAACTTTTAATTGTTGCTCTTGATATAATGCCATAGTTTAAAGGATTATTTAATGATATTAGAACTTAGTTTCTAATTTGATGTATTCTAAAAATTCTCTGCGTACATTCTCATCTTGGAATTTTCCTCCAAATTCTGCTGTAACTGTACTACTTTCGATATCACGGATACCGCGAGAGTTAACACATAAGTGTTTTGCATCGATAATACATGCTACATCTTCTGTATTTAATACTCGTTTTAATTCATTTACAATTTGAATTGTCAAACGTTCTTGCACTTGAGGTCTTTTTGAATAATAATCTACAATACGATTCATTTTTGAAAGTCCTACAACAGTACCATTTGAAATATAGGCTACGTGTGCACGACCTACAATAGGAAGTAAGTGATGCTCACAAGTAGAATATACAACAATATTTTTCTCTACAAGCATTTCATTATACTTGTATTTATTGTCAAACGTAGAAGAACTTGGTTTTTTTGCAGGATTTAAACCTCCAAAGATTTCTTTTACAAACATTTTAGCTACACGATTAGGAGTACCTTTTAAACTATCATCATTTAAATCTAGTCCTAACGTGTTTAAAATATTTTCAACGTCTTTTCTAATTATTGCTATTTTTTCGTCATCCGTGCGGTCAAACGCATCACTTCTTAATGGAGTAGCATCACTGCTTGAGATGTGGTTGTCTCCCATTTCGTCGTGAATATTTTCGTCTGTGTTCATTATGCTTATTTTTAATACATATTGTTATAAATCGCTACAAATATAAATAATTATTATAGATAAAAGGGGGAAGACAACACAGAAAAACCAAGGTTATTACAGTATTAACGCTACAAGTAATTTTTAAGATTACTATTGGTTAATTGTTTAGAATAATAAAACTTATACTATGTATTAGTATACATTACATTAAAAAACTACAAATTAAAGAACTGGTTTAAATGTAAATCACATAATAAACAAAACAACCACTTAAAATTTTAAGTGGTTGTTTTGTTTATTATTCGTCATCTTCAGTTTTACCTTTTGTATGTTTATGCTCAGTATTTTCATTGAAAAATTCGTTAAATATCTTAATACTACTAAGTGGATCAGGCATTCCCATTGGAGCATTTTCCCTTTCATAGTGTTCTATAAGAATATTTAGAACTTCGTATTCATCTGCTTCTGGGGTACCTTCTTTAGCAGCTTCTAGCAGCTGTATCCTTATCATTGCCATGTGGTAATCCTCTTCTGTTCTGATTGGTGCTATATTCATAATGAAATATTGTTAGATTTATTCCGAATATACTGAATATAATATAATTAATATGTATAAATTAGGTTTATTTAACGTTTAATTTAATACTTATCAGTAACTGACTTTTTGATATAGCTATTTTAGGATGTAATTACATTTACATCATATGTCACTGAATATTTCTTACGATAATTATTGTTTAAATATGTATTACTACAAATGAAAATAAATGTCATATTGAATATTAATTGTACTTTTGAAGGGTTGCGACAATAGTAAATATTAATGAAGAATTATTGTTTTGAATGTTAGTTAGATGAAAGATAATGTAAAAGAAACAACTATAGATGTCAGTAGTGGCTTTGCTGAGCATGGAATTAAAGGAAAAATACAATTATTAGATGCTGGAGAAGTCCATATTGATCATGTTTCGTTGCAGCATAAAAACAGACAACAAAAAGATGTTATTCGTGAAAATAAACACATAGAATTGTTTTTTTTGTTGCAAGGAGATCATTTCTACCAATCTAATAATAAGCATCTGCTATCAACCTCTACAGGTTGCTTTAGCTTTTTTCACTTGCCTTATCTTGACGGATCTTTAGCCTTTAATCCAGTTGAGGGAGCTTACCATTCTGTTGGAATAGAATTTACAATGGATTTTTTAGAACGTATTTTTGGTGGCGATCTCGAAGTACTTGGAGATTTTGGAAAGTCATTGTATAAGGACAGGGAGAGTACCTATTCAGGTAATGTTATGATGTTACCTGAAATGAAAAGCCTGTTGAATGATTTAGTTTGTAATAACTATTCAGGTATGCTCAAGAAAGTATATATGGAAGCCAAAATAACAGAGATGTTATTGCTAGTTATTACACATGGCGGAGAATCAAAATATAATATTGCTAATGAATTTTTATCGAGAAGTGATATAGATAAATTATATT
>NZ_BAEX01000097.1 GCF_000246945.1 Myroides injenensis M09-0166 | reverse complement strand
TAAACAAATAATTAACTTTTAGCAATATTTACAAATTGCTATAATAAAAAAAACATACTACCTATTTGATGGTAATTATAAGAGAGGACCTTATACTAAAGAGGATTTAGAAATGATGAATATTAAATCTGACTCACTAATATAGGATGAGGATTTAAACAAATGGTCTGAAGCTATAAACTTTCCTGAATTTCATGCCTTCATATCTATTATTAAAGACCATCAAAGTAAAACATCTAGAAACTATAACACTCCCACAAGTAAGAGCGAATATATTATAAGAAAAGATAATGAGGAGAGTAAGATTATACCCTCTCACAACTATAATTTTACTAGACATAAAATTACTTATCTCAATAACGGAACGCTTGAATTCCTAGACGAAACAACAAATGAAATTATTACTTATCGCTATGCAAACTTTGGTGAACGTTTTTTAGCATTTATTCTTGACTTCCTAATACTATTAATTCCCTCAATTATTTTTGCTGGAATTATTGCCAATTGGTTATATTTCGCACTTACTCAATCTGGAAAGAAACAACAATCAGTAGGACAAAGTGCTTTATCGATTCAATTATTAAGTATTGACGGTGATAAAGTTACTTTTGGTCAAGCAACGGGAAGATACTTTGCACGTTTTCTTAGTGCCCTGATTTTTATGATTGGTTATCTCATGTTCTTTTTTACAGACAGAAAACAATGCTTACATGATATGATTGCTAATACTTTAGTTGTACGTGAAATAAGCAGAAGATCTATTTTTTAATATAACAACAAGGATATTAATGAACCGATATTTTCTGTAGATTAATATCCTTGCCTTTTAGTACTATTCTTTTAATCTAATCGCTAATATTTCACCAGTAGCACAGATGCTATCATTTGCCGATAGTGTCATTTCTACAGTTATTTTACGCCCTTCAATACTCTTGAGTTTTCCTCTAATCACAAGTTCTACACCCATTGGTGTCAATGCTTTAAAATTCACATTAAGATTTCCTGTTACACAACGTACTGGAATGATTCCTTCTAAGGGAATATTATCCTTCACACAAGCAAATGCTGCCGCTGATGCAGTCCCGTGACAGTCTAATAATGAAGCAATCAATCCACCATAAACACTACCTGGCAAAGCTGTATACTTTTCAGATGGTAAGAATGTACTTATAGTTTCCTCACCTACTAAGAAAGTTTTTAATTGATACCCCTCTTTATTTTCTTTACCACATCCAAAACAGTGTGCTAAGTTCTCAGGATATAAGTCTTGTATTGCCTTTGTCATAATTCATTAGTTTATTTAGTTAATAGCTAACCTTCTACAAGGTCAATTTACGAATATAAAAAAATAGATGACGAAAAAAACAATAAAAGCAAGTAATCTCAGAAGTTACCACTAATTTAAACATTGTAATACTTCATATTGAGTAAGTATTACAATCTACACCTTAGAACTATGATTATCAATCATAATAAACACTTGTATCATCTCAATATCAAAAAGCGAAATTGGAAAAAACATTTAAAACCAAGTAGATAACCCCCCAATCCATCCAACACCAACTCATTAACAATAAAATAATTAACAACTAATTAGTGTAGAATACTTAGTTATTATAATAACACAAGATACAGAATAATGATCATGCTTTGATACTGCAGTGGTACCACAATGATGCCGCTATTTAACCATGTTTTAGCGGCATCATTGCGGTATCATAGCGGCATCATCCAGCAAATTAGTACAAGATTACAGTATTTATACATAAAATATGGATAGACTTTCTTTATTTAAAATACCTGAAGAGATCGATTAATAAAAGTCAACGGAGGAAGTATATAACAAAAAAATATCCCTGAACAGAATTGGAAGCCTGCGCAGGGATGACATTAGTAAATAACAGTTTTTACTAACAGTGCAATATTACGGAAATAGTTTTGAATTATATCCTACTTTCCGCATTTTTTTTAAATAAAATTCAATTAAAAATACAAATACATTATAATCAATATATTATATTCCTATTTAACATGTGTTTTTTTAATTTCAAACATCAAATAACTATAAAAAGGCATCGAAAAAGTCAACTCTATAGTACCTATAGTTTATTATTATGCGTATTGAACGCTATTTTGATTACAAAATACTCCATTACTATCATAAAAAGAAGTCATTTCAGTAGCATAATCTAGTACGCAAGAATAGTGCACTTGATCATTTACATAAAAATAAGTTACTTCTTGTTCTTCATTAGAAATTGATCTTGATACCAATACACCATTCTCATAAGTAATTGTATGGAGGTTTTGATCTATCTGGATACTTTCAGCTACGAGCTGACCATTTTCTAAATAGCACTTTGAACTATTGTTCTCCAAATCTACTATTCTTTCTATCTGCCCATTTTGATAATAAGAAATTCGTACATTATCAATATCATTTTCAATCTTTTCTATTTGACCATTTGGGTAATAATAATAGTTAATCATATTATTTTGACCCAACGAGTATAAATAGACTTCTGTTTTTTCTTGAATAATTCCCAATTCATTATAACTCTCAATAATCAAAGTAGTGTTGCTAATTTCAAAATGAGTGTGCAACGCTTCATTAATTCCAACATCCCCACTAACTGCTATACCTCCGTCAAACATTAGATAATATTCACTCTTATCTTCTTTATTCAAAAAATATGACTCCCCAAATAGCAGCCCTTCATTATCAATTGTGAACTCCCAGTAGAAATCATCGTTATTGACTAAATAGTTCCCCTCCTTTAGGATAGCTTCCTCACACTCACAAAACAAAGTTTGATACCTTTGTAACTCATCTTCATTAAGTTGCTCTACCCCTTTAGATTTCAATTCTTTATAAAGAGAGAAATCACAAAGCTTATTTACTTTTAGAACTTCTCCTCTTGTAATATCGTTAATATTTATAAAATATAATTCTGCTAATGTTGTTCTATTTTGAGTGCATTCTTTTTTCATACCATACCTAACTTTACTCATTAACTACTCTTACCTACTACACTAACTCAATTACTACAATTTTTATTGTACTAACTTATTTATTCATAGAGTAATTAATCTTGATTCTACACTTATTTATATTTTCATGCTTTTCTCAAAAACATTAAGTTTTAATTTAAACTACAATGTCACCCCTTTTTTAAGAAAAGCCAAAAAAACATATGCCAAATTTAAGTATTAATTTTCAATATATAAACTAAACAAACACTAAAAAAGTTAATTTATACTCTTTTCAAACAAAAAAAACACCAATATTCATAAAAAACAACACACTAAAGACTAAAAAAACTATTTTTATTTAAAAATACATTTAATTATATTTTTATTATAAAAAGTGTAAAAAGTATTTTTTTGTGGTAATAACTCATTTTCCACTTCAAAAAAAAATCTTTACTAGAAATAGTACTTTATAAAAACTACATTAATTTTAGCTAATTGTAAAAAAGAAGCATCATAGTACTTCTTTTTTAATTTGTTTCCATTTATAGTTCTTGAGGATCGTGATAACTAAAAACTTTAATATCTGGATATTTCGTTAT
Organism: Myroides injenensis M09-0166; assembly: GCF_000246945.1. GTDB lineage: Bacteria > Bacteroidota > Bacteroidia > Flavobacteriales > Flavobacteriaceae > Flavobacterium > Flavobacterium injenense. The sequence continues at coordinate 8,481 of NZ_BAEX01000097.1, read as the reverse complement.
AAACTCTTTAATATTTTTCAAAGTTGCGATACGCAATTCATTGTTATCTGCTCTTTGCGCAGCTAGATTAGACACAGGATGTTTATCATCCTCTAACTCAATTTGTAAATAATAAGCATCAGCCACATAAAACAACCATTTATTATCATTCAGTTTTACAGATACCCCACAATGTCCATAAGTATGACCAAAAAGTGGTATTAAATACACCTCTGTTAAAATTGGCAGAAACACACGACGTGCACTAAAACCAAACCAATTTATATCTTTGTCGCTATTATAAGTTACTATTGAACAATCATCAGGAAGTAAATTTCTAACATACCTTGGGTTACCTGATAAATAATTATTGTATTCTTCGTGTCCCAGATGTATTCTAATATTACTAAAATCAGATATTCCACTAATATGATCGCAATCCATATGTGAAATAACACAATCTTTTACCTTTGATAGGTCAATTTTCAAAGCCTTCAATTGGTGTACTGCCGTTAATGATTCATTTAATTGAAACCCAACTTGCTTGATTAAATCCTGACTAAACCTACTCGTTTGATTTAGAGAATCTAATAATCCAACACCAGCATCAATTAAAACAACGCTTTGTTCCTCTTCAATAACTAAACAATGACCAATAGCTATATCCCCTGTGGGAGATTTAATCTCTACACAATTTAAATGATGTATTTTTACCATACTATATAAATTATTTTTATACAAAAATCAATTTTATAGTATATTAAAAATAGAATATAAACGACATTTCAAATGTATTACTCAATTTTAATAATACGTGTAGTATCAAAACATTGTGTAGAATTTTCAAGAATAGTAGGATAACTATGAGTAACAAAAAATTTAGGAGAGCAACCTGCAAAAAGTCTAAAATCTCTACAGAAATGTGATTGGTCTGCGTAATTCAACATATAAGCAACATCACTTAATTTCGTAAAACGATGTCTCTGAAGCAATTGAACTGATTTTTGAAATTTAATAATTCTCCCAAACGTTTCCATATTTATCCCAACTCTTTTTTTAAATCTTCGCTGAAAAGTACGCTGCGATATATCATATTTATCTGCCCAATCTTTAGAATTAGCAATAGTACCACTCACCCTTATAATTTCATTTACACAATAATCTACTAAAGTATCACTATCACAATTCTCAATTTTCGATAAAAAATATTTAATAAGCAATTGTGCTTTTTCTTCTGCTAAGTTCAATTCTACCAATTGTTCTGTAAAATAAATTGGAAGCAATTCATCTGCATTAACTAGAGTATTTGTTAATTCGGCAGCATTAATATTAAATATCTTTTGAAATGCAGTTGGATAAAAGTCAACACCGAACAATTGAGCATCAGCATTAAAATAGTTAACACAAGGAACATTTGTTTTTTGACCATAGATAAATCCAATAGGTAATTTTCTGTGATCTAAACCATTATATAAAACAGAATTACCATTATTATGTTGAAAGATTATTCCTTGTGCACCGTCTGCTAATATGCGATAATTCATATGTTCATAATTATCTATATCAATCTTTGCATACCAAAAACGTTTTACAAATGGTTTTAAACGATTAGGAACTTCTATATTTATCGCCTTCATAAACTACCTTTATACATCTATTAGCAATAACGAATTTACTTTTAAATATTTCATCTTAATTACATTTATTTATTTTTTTAATCAAGATCTAAGATTAAACTATAAATCTAAGACAAAAGTGTTTATCACCTTTCGAAATTATATTTTTTAATGACGAATAATATTTACATTTGTTAGCCCTTCAGAGGTATAAATTTATATAATTAAAATCATGAAAAAAGCAATCACCTCAGCAATACTATTGCTTGCTACTTTAAATATTTCTGCTCAAGAAAAAAAACATACTTATACGTTAGAGGACACTACTCCAATTACAGTATTTGAAAATAAAAGTAAAAACACTGTTTTATACCTTGTCAACGACACAGCTATTAATGAAGGAATAAACACCATACTACCTAATGTTATAAAAGAAATGAAGGTAGAGAATTCAGCCATTGAACGCGATGGGATTATATACAATAGTACTGTAAAAATAATATTAAAAGAAGACTATACGCCTGAACTCCTACCTGTGCATGAATTCATAAATAAATACACTTTATTAGGTAGTGAACCTTACCTATTTGCTATTGATGGTAAGCTAATCAATGGACTGCCAAGTGATGTAACAATTGATGGAAAAAACATTATGCAAATTAAAGTGACTAAGATTGATCGCTCAGAGCTTCTGCCTGATTTCTATTTTATAAATCTAATTACTAGAACAGAAGATAATGTCAAAAAAGCAAACGAGATTAAAATTAAATAAGTAGTTATACGTATAAAACAAGGTTAACAACCTTATTTGTTGTGGATTATCCTTTGATTATATTAATTTTTTTTAGAACTTAGAGATGCTTTTTAATGAGTTATTCATATACCCCCTAAACTTAAATAACTTCTTAAAAGACAACTATACGACTACTAAAACTACTAACTCATTGATATATGACTACAACCATAATAACTTCTACCAAAAATGCAATCGACATTATTAAGGGTGAAAAGGAATATTGCCATATCGACAACTATCCTGATTACATCGTACTATTTACAAAAGATGGGAATATAGAGCATTATGCTGAGAACACTCACCTGCCTATAAAAGAATTATTCTTAATAGGTTTTATCGTTTTTTTGTTCCCTATTTATTATTTCTTTTCTATTGATAAAGAAATAATAGGAGCAATACTTGTTTTAGGAGCACTATTTATGCTTGTTAAAGCTTTCCAGGCAAAGCATATTGTATTTGATAACAAAATTGCTAAAAGTCAAATTAATTACGTCGAATTGATTATAGATAATGATAATGTCGCTAAAGGACTTATCTTTCATTTCAAAGATGAAAAGAACAAAAATAAACTAAGATATTTTTGGCTTGGAAACTTTTCGAAAAAACATCCAGAATTAGTATTAGAAGTACTTGAAGTATTTAACGTATATAAAAAATAGAAAAGCCTTGATTTAATCAAGGCTTTTCTATTTTACACGACAAGGGCTCTTTCATTACTATATAGCTCCCATTCTTTATTTTTCCCTATTATTTCTAATGCATCTATTAGTTTATAAGCATCTTCATATGAGTTGTATAATGCAATAGGCGCTAATCGTATTACGTCAGGTTCGCGATAATCAGGCACAATATCATGAGCCTTTAATGCTATACAAATGCGATAAGCTTCTTCATGCACTAAGGCTACGTGACCACCGCGTTTCTTATCATCTGTTTCGTTATTATACGAATAACCGTAGCCCTTCAATCTCTTATCAATTAAATACATCAAATAAGCGGTTAGATTTAGTGATTTCGCTCTAATTCTGTCAATTCCTGCTTCTTCGTAAATATTCAACACTCCTTCTAAAGGAGCCATTGAAAACAAATTAGGTGTTCCTGTTTGAAAAGCTACAATATTTGGCGCTTGTTCAAATTGATGATTTAATTGAAACTGCGTTTCGTCTTTATTGCCAAACCATCCTGCTAGACCTACAGTTTTATCAAAATGCTTTCTATTGATATAGATTCCTGCAGATGCGCCTGGACCAGCTGACAAATACTTATAATTACACCACACTGCAAAATCAGGCTGAACTTTCTTGAAATCATGAGGTACACTACCAATTGAATGACATAAATCCCAACCAATGATAATTCCCTTACTATGTGCCGCTTTTGTCAATCGATCCATATTCAACAATTGCGCACTGCGATACAGAGCTGATGGCAATAAGATAAGGGCAACATCGTCTGTCATTGCCTCTATTACTTTCTCTTCATCTATAAAAATATCATCAGCGCTCTCCACTATTTTTAAAACCTCATCGATAGCATATCCTTTTAACTTAATCTGACTATCGACAGCATAGCGATCGGTAGGAAAGTTTAAATCATCAACTAATATCTTATATCGCTCTTTTGTAGGTTTCCAAAAAGTAGCTATCGCTTGGTGAATATTTAAAGTAGTATTTGCCGTTACGATAACCTCATCTTCTTCTGCCTTTATCAATTTGCCTAATTGCTTACCTAACTTTAATCCATAGTGGAAATAATGACCTTCATCTACATTCCAAATTAAGATCCCTTGCTTTTTCCATACTTCCAACATCTTTAATAACGCAGCTTCTGCATCTTTTGAAGCCAAACCCAAAGAGTTGCCATCCATATAAATCTTTCCTCCTTCTAATTGATAAAAGCGATCTCTAAACGCTTTTAGCACATCCTTATCATCTAAAGCTTTAGCATAGTCTATTCCTAATTCAAAATCTTTATTTGCCATATTTTATAAATAGTTAGTTGTAATCGATTATTATCAAACTTTAGGTATAAATAAGAAGTAGGCTTGATATATTATTTTTTCAACTCCCCATCTCTATTCCATAAAAGATCATCAACCTGCTGATAAGATTACATTGCAACTTTTATTATTTTCCAACTTCTAAAAGTCAATAAATCGATTATCTAAGAGATTGATAGAGATAATCTTCAATTTTACTATTTTTTAAAAGTATGAGCAACTTTTTTGTGATTAAAAATCGTTAGTCTTGATTTACGATTTGAATTAGCACCATTCTCCCTATAGATTTTGTAAATCGCTGATAAATGCATCTACCTTACTTTCATCTGTATTCCAAGAAGTAATTAATCGAATGGCAGCATTATCCTTATCTATATCTTTCCAAATGTAGAAGTCATACTTTTTACTAAGCTTTTCAATTAATGATTTAGGCAAAATAGGAAATAGTTGATTTGTAGGCGAACTTGCTAAAAAATGATAACCTAAACGCATGACTTCATTTGTTATTTTGCCAGCCATTTCATTAGCGTGCTTTGCTAATTTGAAATACAAATCATTTTTAAACAATTCTTCAAACTGTATTCCCAATAAACGACCTTTTGCCAATAGTGCCCCCTTTTGCTTTACACTGAAATCAAAATCTCTAGCTAATTCTAAATTATTAAATACAGTTGCTTCTCCTAATAATCCCCCATTTTTTGTTGCTCCAATATAAAATATATCTACCAAAGCGCTTAATTCTTCTAATGACAAATCATTACCGTTTGCGGTAAGTGCATGACCTAGACGAGCGCCATCAAGGTAAAAATACATTCCGTTATCCTTACAAAATTGCGATAAAGATGATAGTTCTTCTTTCGAATAAATAGTTCCTAACTCTGTAGGGTTAGAGACATACACCATCTTAGGCTTTACCACATGAGGCACATTACCATGACTTGCTATCACATTTTCAATATCACTTACACAAAGCTTACCATCAGGTGCATCTATACTAATTACCCTATGTCCTATCGATTCTATAGCACCTGTCTCATTAGTATTAATATGTCCTGAACTTGCAGAAATAACCGCCTCATAGGGACGTAACACATGAGAGATAACAATTAAATTGGTTTGTGTCCCTCCACTCATAAAATAGATACCAGCCTCAGGATTGCCAATTGCCTTTCTGATTAATTCTTTAGCATTGATAGAGTGGGTATCTAACCCATAACCAATCTCTTGCACTAAATTAGACTTTAATAAACTATTTAATATGTTAGGATGGGCTCCTTCTGAATAATCACTTTTAAAACTGTACATAACTATTTCTCCTTTTAATAAAACAAAAGTACGCCCTTACTATTTACTAAAATAGTATCTACTTAACCTAATTGTATAATTTTAACCTGTTTGTGATAATTAGTTGTTTAACGCTGTGTAATGGAATTATTTATTACTTTTACTCTCCTTCAACATTAAGCTCTTAAGCAATGAAACTAATAGATATTGATACTTGGAATAGAAAAGAACACTTTGAGTTTTTCTCAAAAATGCAAAGTCCTTTTCTGGGGGTAACTGCTAATGTAAAATGTACTTCAGCTTACCAGCTAGCAAAGTTAAATAAATGGTCTTTTTTTGCTCTATATCTTCACCAATCCATGAAAGTTATCAATGACATTCAAGCTTTTAAATTGAGAATTATAGAAGATAAGGTATATGAATTACCTCAAATTAATGCTGGAGCCACTATTTCTAGAAAGGATAACACATTTGCCTTTATATACGCTGAATATCACAAAGACTTTCAAACTTTCTGTGACAATCTAAATAAAGAAATAGAGGAAGTACATCACTCTACTGGTCTGCGATTAAACGATGATGACGTAAAAGTAGATTTGATTAGACATACCACTCTACCATGGGTATCATTTACAAGTATACTGCACCCAACCAACTTTAATACAAAAGACAGTGTGCCTAAAATATCTTTTGGTGGTCTATTTGAACAAGATGGAGAAATGTATCTACCTATTTCAGTAGAAGCTCATCACGGATTAGTAGATGGTTATCATATTTCTCTCTATTTTAAAGAACTAGAGAAGAGCCTTTGCAGCCTATAATCTAGTTTTAAATATTGTGCATTCTGAATTGAAAAGGTGTCATACCATTAGCCTTTTTAAACACTTTTATAAAATGGCTCTCGTCAGAAAACTTACACTCATAAGCTATTTGAGCCACACTAAGTGAAGATGCTATAAGTAATCGAGAAGCCTTCTCTAACTTAATTGATCTTATATAATCACTGAGTGTTGTATTAAAATATTTTGGAAACGTACGCGATAAATAAACGGGATGTAAATCTAGTTCACTTGCTAATGATTCTAATGAAAAGTAGTTGTGGTCGCCGTCATTTAAAAGTTCTACCACTCTTTTTACCCAAAGAGGTTTATCACTGACTGACTTTGCGGTAGTGCGCAATAATTCTGCAAAAGCCTGCAGCAGCAAACCATCTATAGCAATAGCAGAAACACTATCTTGAATTAAAGATTCTGTATACACCTTACTGAATATACTCTTGATAGTTGGGTTATCGATACAATGATCCCCTTTTAAAGTGCTGTCATTGACATTGTATTTCTCAAACCAACGCTGCTCTATCTCAATGTGTATAAACTCAAAAGTTTCTTGGATGTTACAATTGTAATGTGCTTCTTGGGAATGATGGTACAGCAAATCATTAGGCAATAAATCTGACGTTCCTTTTTTTGTAACTTCGTTAAGATGCCCATTAATATTATAAATAAAATAAGCGTTCTCATGATAATGCCATGGCACATGTAGACTAGGAGCTGCAATTGATTTACTCACTACAATATCGTTGCCAAACACTTGGTTACAACAATCCCCAAAAAGTTTACCTCTCTCTAAGTAATTCATGTACTGACTTATTTAAACTAAAAAAATAGAAATGTCATTATTTTATATTAAGCTCTTTTTCTAATGCTGCACTGTCTTCCTTGTACTTCTCAATACTCCACTTCTGTCCTGTGTTCTTAGAGACATATTCTTCCAATGTGGGAGTTAACTTTACAGTAGCTCTACGCTGATCTACATTGTCAATATCCTCTACTGGCCAGAGTACAGCCCCCTTATTATCAATAGTGACTATCTGGCTTCCATATATTTGTCGCTTGCCTTCTCTCATCGCTATCCTATCAACTAATACAGCATAGTTACTTGCTTCTAACTTATTGTCTTTAACTGCCTTTTCTAATATAGGCTGATACTTCTTCTGAACGTCTAAGTTAGCATGCTGTATAACTATGAAAAGTGTAGTAACCCCTTTATGCCCTATTTCTTCTCTGCCTAACCAGCCGTACTTATCTAATATCTTCTCTACCTCAATTAAATTAGACGAATCTATAGCTTGCATCTTTTCAATCAGTACTTCTTCTTCTCTAGTGCCTCCCTTTCCTTTAGCAATTAACAGGTTATAATCCTTTCTTATATTTTGGTCTTTTTCAAAAATCTGATCTAATACTGCAATTACATCTTTATAAGGACTCGTTTCATTAAGGTTATGTTCTTTTATTTGTTGCACAAATACTTTCCATTCTGGCATATCATGCAAAGGTTCGAAATCAGGAATAAACTCAATATAACTTTGTATAGTAGTATCTATTTTACCCTTTTGTACATAGGCATTTAAGTACATAAGAGCCTTTTCTTTATTTCCTAGTAAGGAATGTAACTGTGCAAGCTGAAAGTCATACTTAGGATTTTTTGTACGAACTAATAAACCTTCCATGATAGGAAGCGCTTGCTCGTACTTCTTGTCCTGCATCAGACTTGCACTCTGTGCTTCTAGAGTACTTATTTTTTCTTGTGCCCCAACTTGTAAGGCAAACAATATCATTGCACTATATAAAAAACCTTTTCTTACCATCTTATATACTATTGGAAATATTAGGCAAAAGATACTACTATTTTTTAAATAGCATAACTTATTTAAATAGTGAGAATAGTAATAAAGTTTTTATAAATAAGTACTAGAACTTTAACCAATAAAATTAGAGGCTTACCTTAACGTAAGCCATACTACGTGT
>NZ_BAEX01000098.1 GCF_000246945.1 Myroides injenensis M09-0166 | reverse complement strand
TTTTTATTATATATAGTTAATTTCTTAAATATTCAAAGTCACTACTTTATTACCTTCAGCTGATCTTTTTAATTTTTTTCTCTTATATAATTCAATCTTGATATAAGGATCTTTTACTTTGCTATTAGAAGACTGTATCACAGTAATTCGTTTAGAATCCTTAGGATAATGGCAAATCTTCTCGTCAAATATTCCCTTAACTGGATGTTTAATAAATTCACCATTTTCCATAAAAACAAGTTCAACCAGTGCATCTGATGGTTGTACAAGAACCTTAAGTCTATACTCATCATATTCTTTTACTTCAATATTACTTGTATTATCATCGTTAAAACAAGAAAATGACAAAGCAATTAATATCGTTGTCAAGAAATAAGCAAACTGTCTTTTCATGAAATAGATGTTTAAAATGTTAAAGATAAACTATATTAATACATTAAAATCATATTGAAGTCAAATTTACTTTTAAATTTTCTAAAAACTTCTTTAAATCTATAACAATAAAAGTCATAAAATTCCATGTCATCCAACTAGCTAATATGGTATTTAATCTTTTGCGTAAAGTTCAAAAGCTATCAAACGAAGCACCTTTACATATCAACAAGCTATGAGATTTTCTGCAAACACTTTAATTATCTGAGCAAAAAAACCACCTCGTTTTTTTTAACCCTAAAAAACATATCTAATTGAATTGCAACATATTACCCTTAAAAACACATTATTGAGTTAAAATTGGTATGCTTGCTAAAGCTAGTATTCATAAGCACTAGAGCTAAATCCTTCAACAGTTCTTCAACAATTCCCCATGATTGCTCTATATAGAAAGCTATTTGTTGAAGGAATCTTGAAGAACTGTTGAAGCATTGTTGAAAAACTCATCTCGTCTATAGTATTAAAGGCAGATTAGAAATCTATTATTTATTCCAAGTATCATTTAAGCTCTTATATTAAAAAAGACCTTTGAATAATTTAATGATTAACTTTAAAAGGTTTAAAAATTAAACGGTTGTAATGAATTGGAAGAGCGAGAATAAGATGAAGTCATCTTGATTTTTTAGTTTTCTAAAATTTCTATACCCCTTTTTTATTTTACAAAAGTCAAGACGACCTCATTAATAAAAATAAATAAGTTCTCGTTATTTGATTTTTATTTTTTACTTCACTTATTTTAACAGTATATTTACAAAAAATTAGTACATAAAAATTATGAAAAAATTAGTCACAATAATTACAATATTAATATTTATGAGTTGTAGTAGTACTATAAATACAAACATTATTAACAAGCAACCACCACTTAATGAAAAAACCGCAATCACTATATTAAAAATTGGCGAGGAAGTTCCTTCTCCTAATAAAAAAGTTGGAACCGGTAAATTTGGAGATTCTGCATTTTCAGTAAAATGCAGCTTAGACTATGTATTAGATCAAGCGCGAGCAGTTGCAAAAGAAAATGGGGCGAATACAATAAAAATCACGCACCACAAACGACCAGATTTTTGGAGTTCTTGCCATAGAGTCACTGTTGAGTATTATTTTACAGATATAAAAAATTAAATAACATAAAATGAAAAAAATCACTACATTACTAAGCCTCTCTCTTTTATTATTAAGCACAAGTTGTGCTACAATAGTTTCGGGAAGTAAACAAAGAATAGAAGTTAATTCAACTCCTACAAATTCTACGGTATACATTGACAATAAAGAAGTGGGAAAAACTCCATATAATACAAAACTTAAAAGAAATCAATCTTATTCTTTAAAAGTTACAAATGAAGGTTATCTACCATATCAAATAGATTTACAACGTGAATTTAATGCTTGGTTTATCGGAAATGTTGCCATTGGTGGATTGATTGGGATAATAGTTGACCCTATAACAGGAGCTATGTATAAATTAAAACCTGTCCAATATAACCAAACGCCAGTTGAAGAAGTTACTGTAAAAGTAAATCATAAAGATCTTTACTTCAATGTTGGCTTAAAAAAAGAACAACAACAATAAGTTATCTTCCTATAAATATAACAATGACGACTACTACAAATCGTCATTGTTATATTATTTATAAGACTAACAATGCCATATCTTTTAATAATTGAGCCGGTTTAGAAAACCAAAAAGGTTCAAAATCCTCTCCAGTAAATTCTTCAAAACTCTTTTTCATTTCCTGATAAGTCATTGTTTGCGTGTTTTTTTCTTTTAAGTTATCTACAAAATGAATAAACCAATCCCCCACTACTTTACTTACATCAATTGTAATAGTATCTCTTTTGGTATAAAAAATTAAGTGTGCCATTTCAAAAGTGCGCCCTTTCTTCTTTTTCTCAAAATATTCAATATGAGGAAATGTTCCAAGCCAAACGACTTTTTGATTAGGTTTATAAGTAGGTATAGGCTCACTTTCTAGGCACTTATAGATATAATCTGAAGGAATACTTGTACGAGGAACTTTAAAATCAAACCAATCACTTAAAGGCCAGTCAAAACACATTGCATGCATATAATTAAACAGTGATTTCTTTAATCCAAAAGAAAACTTATCATGTATAGCACCATTCATTTCGACATGAGGTACATCGTTATTAGCAAATGTTCCTTTTTCTTCATTAATACGCTGAACCTTATACTCATCAGGATTCATTCCTACAGGTGAATGAGCTGTCATGGCAAATTGATGCCAGAAGCCAGACTGCATTATCCCTGCTTCAAATAATTGACGCACCATTTCAAGGCTGTCAATTGTCTCTTGTGCAGTTTGTGTTGGAAAACCATACATTAAATAGGCATGCACCAAAATACCTGCTTCTGTAAAGTTTCTATTAACGCGGGCTACTTGCTCTACAGTTACCCCCTTATCAATTAGCTTAAGCAAGCGATCAGAAGCTACTTCAAGTCCTCCCGAAACCGCAATACATCCTGATGCCTTCAATAATAAACAAAGATCTTTTGTAAAACTCTTTTCAAAACGAATATTTGTCCACCAAGAAACAGTTATTTTTCGGCGGATTATTTCTAATGCCACCTCTCGCATTAAAGCAGGTGGCGCAGCCTCATCAACAAAATGAAAACCAGTTTCTCCTGTTTGTTCAATCAATGTTTCCATACGATCAACAATTTGCTTTGCGGCTACTGGCTCATATATTTTTATATAATCTAAACTTATATCACAAAAAGTACATTTCCCCCAATAACAACCATGAGCCATAGTTAATTTATTCCAGCGACCATCACTCCACATACGGTGCATTGGGTTAACAACTTCTATAACAGAAATATATTTGGAAAGAGGTAAGTCAGAGTAATCCGGTGTACCAACTTCTGACTGCTTATAATCACGCTTTAAAGGATTATTGATATAAACTACTTCACCATTTTTTGCAATCATAGTTCGCTTTAACTCTTCTTGCTTTATTTTTCCATCTACAAAAAGAATTAAATTTTCTAAAGGAGCTTCGCCATCATCTAAAGTGATAAAATCAAAAAATTCAAATACTCTTACATCTTTTAGAGAACGTAATTCAGTATTTGGAAAACCACCACCCATAGTAACTTTAATCTCAGGGTAATATTTTTTTAGGTATTGAGCACATCGAAAACTACTGTATAGATTACCGGGAAAAGGGACTGAAAAACCTATAATTTTAGGTTCTTTAGAAGTAATTAATTTTTCCAATAATCGCAATGTAATCTCATCTATGTAAGTTAGTGGCTGATGAAGAGCGTCATATAATTCATCAAATGTATGTGCAGATCGACCTAAACGCTCAGCGTAGCGACTAAATCCAAAATTAGAATCAACTGTTTCTACAATTAAATCAGATAAATCTTCTAGATATAATGTTGATAAATGTTTAGCTTTATCCTGAATACCCATTGTTCCAAATGCCCATTCTAACTCTTCAAGTTGCTCAAATCGAGAAGCTCTAGGCAAATAATCTTCTTGAACAATTGCATGTGCTAATGTTGAATTTTTACCTTGTAAAAAAGCAATAACCCCATCAATTGTTGCAATATAGTCCTCTTCTAAAGCTAATATGCGGTGAATATTAGGAGAAACCTCTTCTATATGTTCATGTACATAATCAAATAGATTTATTAATCCCTTACTACTAAACAATTCTAATATTACCTCAATACCTAGATCAGCATGAAAACTATCAATACCTAATGTATTTAGAAAGCCTTTAATGTAAGCCGTTGCAGGATAAGGAGTATTCAGCTGTGTAAAAGGAGGAGTAATAAAGGCTATTGTTGTATTCACTATGTTTCAAATTTGGAGTGCAAAGATACTACTATTCAAGTGACTAAAAAATCACTATTCTTTTTAGACTATAAATAATATAAAACTCACTTAACTAGAAAATTAACATTATAAAACAAACAATAAAGGATTAAAATACAGCCACTTAAAAAATTAAATTACAAAATAAAAAGCTATTTTAGTTGATTAACCAAACAAAAGTTACGTTTGTTTTTTCATGCATTAAAAGTTCTATGCATTTTGAAAAAACTTTAAACAAAGTTAAACCTTAAATTAAAAAGCGATTATTGTTTAAATTAGCAAAAAATAAAAACTATGCCTTTAGATAAAATTACATTTCAAAATTCAGGCTATTTCTCAAAACTAATGATTGATTATCTTAACCAAGAGGATAATCTAAGACACTTATATAATCATTTCCCAACTATTGACAGTTTTAAGATTCAAATAGAAGAGAAAAAAAGAAATTATCCATTAGCTAATAGAGCGATCCTTTCTGATGCTTTAAAAAAACAATATAAAAACACAAATACATCTACTCTAACTTTAGAAAATATCCAATTGTTAGAAAAGGAAAATACTTATACCGTTACTACTGGTCACCAATTAAATTTGTTTACTGGACCTCTGTATTTCTTATATAAAATAATTTCAGTCATCAACTTGGCAAAAGAATTAAAAGAAAAATACCCTGAGGACAATTTTGTTCCAGTATATTGGATGGCTACTGAAGACCATGATTTTGAAGAAATAAATCATTTTATCTTTGATGAAAAAGTTATTTGTTGGAACAAAGAGAGTAATGGACCTGTCGGAAGATTAACAACTGATGGACTTGAAAAAGTATTTGAAGTATTTAAATCACACATAGGTATTGGAGTTAATGCAGATAGAATTAAAGAGTTATTTGAGAATGCTTATCTTAAACACACTAATTTAACTGATGCAACTCGCTATTTAGCAAATGAACTATTTGCTGAATATGGACTAGTAATTATTGATGGTGATGATAAAGAATTAAAAAAGCTGTTTATTCCTTATGTAAAAGAGGAACTATTACACCAAAGCGCCATAAAAGAAGTAGAAAAAAGCTACGCTACACTAAGTAATTACTTTATACAAGTTAATCCTCGCGAAATAAATGTTTTTTACATTCTGGACAATCTTAGAGAGCGTATTATAACAGAAAACGGTATTTATAAAGTAAACAATACAGATATTAAGTTTACAGAATCAGAATTATTACAGGAATTAGATAATCATCCAGAACGTTTTAGTCCAAATGTAATTCTAAGACCTCTTTATCAGGAAATTATTTTACCTAACTTGTGCTATACAGGAGGAGGTGGTGAATTAGCGTATTGGTTAGAGCTAAAGAAAGTATTTGAATTACACAAGATTACTTTTCCTATGCTATTACTGCGAAATTCTGTCTTACTAGTAACTGATAAACAAGTAAAGAAATTAGAAAAACTAGCATTAACTTGGAAAGATATCTTTACCAAACAAGAACAATTATTAAATAAAAAAGCATTAGAATATTCTACTCATAATTATGATTTTAATGCACAAAAAATATTTTTGCAAGAGCAATTCAAATCATTAGAGAATATTGCATTACAAACTGACAAATCCTTTTTAGGTGCTGTAAAAGCACAAGAAAAGAAACAATTAAAAGGGCTCAATAATCTAGAAAAAAGATTTTTGAAAGCAGAAAAAAGAAGTCACAGTGAAAAACTTGAAAGAATTGCATTATTGCAAAACGAATTATTCCCAAATGGCAGTTTACAAGAACGCATTGTGAATTACTCGGTTTTTTATAAAGAATATGGGGATGGATTAATAAAAATTCTATTAGAAAAATTATCTCCCTTAGATCATGAATTTGACATCATTGTTTTATAAGTAACTTAAATAAATTCTCTTATCAAAGAGTTTATTAGATGTTAAGCTTATTAATAAAAATAAACACTAAAACACATACATCTTAATGCTATTTTTTAATGAAATAGCATTTTTTATTTGTAAACAATTGACTAATAATATTTTTCATAAACTGTTAATAAATAAGATTTTATATAAAGAGAAATAATTGTATTTTTACGACTTATTAAATTTCATTACGAAAATGGGGAAAATCATTGCTGTAGCAAATCAAAAAGGTGGAGTAGGTAAAACTACCACTTCAGTTAACCTTTCTGCTTCTTTAGGAGCACTTGAGAAAAAAGTCTTATTAATAGATGCTGACCCTCAAGCAAATGCTTCTTCCGGCTTAGGGATTGACATAGACGCAGTAGAGATAGGAACTTATGAAATTTTAGAACATAGTTATACCCCTGCAGAGGCAGTTGTCGATTGTACTGCTCCCAATGTATATCTAATTCCTGCCCATATCGATTTAGTTGCAATTGAAATTGAATTAGTTGATAAAAAAAATAGAGAATACATGCTTAAAGAGGCATTAAAATCTATTAAAGACAAGTATGATTATATTATTATTGATTGTGCTCCCTCTTTAGGACTATTGACTTTAAATGCTCTGACTGCAGCAGACTCTGTTATTATACCAATTCAATGTGAGTATTTTGCACTAGAAGGTTTAGGAAAACTTTTAAACACAATAAAAAGTGTACAAAAAATACACAATCCTGAATTAGATATTGAAGGTCTATTACTTACGATGTATGACTCTAGATTACGATTATCTAATCAAGTAGTTGAAGAAGTCCAAAAACATTTTAATGATATGGTCTTTGATACTATCATTCAAAGAAATGTAAAGCTTAGTGAAGCACCTAGTTTTGGTGAAAGTATTATAAACTATGATGCTACAAGTAAAGGAGCTACAAATTATATTAACTTAGCGGAAGAAATAATTCGCAGAAATAGCTAGAATATATTTAGTCGAGAAGTAAAACATTATGGCAAAGGCAATAAAAAAACAAGCTTTAGGAAGAGGATTATCGGCTCTATTAAAAGATCCAGAAAATGATATAAAATCAGTTGGTGACAACAACGCTGATAAAGTAGTAGGTAATATCATTGAACTAGATTTAGATGCTATTGAAATTAATCCATTTCAACCTAGAACAAATTTTAACGAAGAATCTCTTAGAGAATTAGCAACTAGTATTCAAGAACTAGGTGTTATACAACCCATAACCGTACGAAAAGTTGATTTCAATAAATATCAGTTAATCTCTGGAGAACGTCGTTTAAGAGCTTCTAAAATAGCTGGATTAGACACAATTCCTGCTTTCATTAGAATTGCCAATGACAATGATTCTTTGACAATGGCATTAGTTGAAAATATTCAACGTCACGACTTGGATCCTATTGAGATTGCACTTTCGTATCAACGTTTAATGGAAGAAATTAACTTAACCCAAGAACAAGTCAGTGAGCGCATTGGTAAAAAACGCTCTACTATTGCTAATTATTTACGTTTACTTCGTTTAGACCCGATTATACAAACAGGTATAAGAGATGGTTTTATTACAATGGGACATGGTCGTGCAATAATTAATATTGAAGATCTAGATATTCAAACAGATATATATCACAAGATTATAACAGATAACTTATCTGTTCGTGAAACTGAAGCATTGGTCAAAAAATATCAAGAAAAATTAAGAGGAATTGACACTGCAGAAACTTCGCAAAAAGGAAAAACATATACAGTTCCACCAGAATATTCTAAATCTTTTGGTAATTTTTTTGGCACAAAAGTAGATATTAAAGTTTCAACGAATGGAAAAGGAAAAATTTCTATACCTTTCCACTCTGAAGAAGATTTAAATCGCATAATAAAACTTTTAGAAGATTAGTGAAAAGTAAGCTATTAATTATTATTTTCTTTTTTAGCATATTAGGACAAAATAGTTTTGCACAAGAAAAAGAGGATGAAAAGAAAGCAGAACCTACAAAAGTAGAGTCTGACTACAAGCCGTTGGATCCATTGGCTCCAGCTCGGGCAGCCTTTTATACTTCAATTGTTCCAGGATTAGGACAGATTTATAACAAGAAATATTGGAAATTACCGTTAGTATATGCAGGGATAGGTATTCCAGCTTATTTTTGGGCGGATAATCAACGTAATTATACTCGATATCGTAACGAGTATAAAAAGAGATTGCGTGGTATATATGATGAAAGTGACCCAACGTTTGGTGGATTAGATAATGAACGATTACTTGATGGGCAAAATTTCTATAGAAGAAATAGAGATTTATCTGTAGTAATTACAGTAGGTTTTTATATTTTAAGTATTGTTGACGCTAACGTGGATGCGCATTTGTCACAATTTAATGTAAATGAAAAACTTACAATCAAACCAGTTTTTGAATTGAATAATCCACTAGATTATCAAAATCAATTTCAATACGCAATTAATATACAATACAAATTCTAAATCAACTATTATTATGAAAATCGCTTTACTTGGCTACGGTAAAATGGGGCAAATTATTGAAAGAATTGCAATAGAAAGAGGTCATACAATTGTATTAAGAAAGCGAAGCAATGATACTTTTGATGGTCTAGAAAATGCTGATGTTGCAATTGATTTTAGTGTGCCTTCTGCTGCCGTAGAAAACATAAAAGCAGCTATTCTAAAAAATGTTCCAGTTATTTCAGGAACTACGGGTTGGTTAACTAATTATGATGAAGTGATATCATATTGTAAACAACATAATGGGGCTTTTCTATATGGTTCAAATTTTAGTTTAGGAGTAAACATTTTCTTCGAATTAAATGAGTATTTGGCAAAAATGATGAATCAACTGAAGCAATATAACGTTTCTATGGAAGAAATTCATCACACACAAAAACTAGACGCACCAAGTGGTACAGCCATCACATTGGCTAATGGAATAATTTCTAACTCTGATTATACAAACTGGACTTTAGATGCACCTACTGAAAGTGAAATAAAAATTGAAGCAGTTAGAAAAGATAGTGTACCAGGTACCCATAGCATATTCTACGATTCAGATATAGATCAAATAGAAATAAAACATACAGCACATAACAGAGAAGGTTTTGCTTTAGGAGCTGTGGTAGCAGCAGAATGGATAAAAGGTAAAACTGGTATATTCTCAATGAAAGATGTACTAGATCTAAAAAACATTTAATTAAATTCTACTCAATAAAACGCATAAATTATGACAATGTTACAGTGGTTTTTATTTTTCCTATTAGTACAAGTAATTCACTTTGCTGGTACTTGGAAATTATATATAAAAGCAGGATTTAAATCTTGGCAAGCATTAATACCAATTTATAATGCTATAATTTTAATGAAAATTATCAACCGTCCTAAATGGTGGGTAATTTTATTATTTATACCGATTGTAAATTTAATCATGTTTCCAGTTGTATGGGTAGAAACATTAAGAAGTTTTGGAAAGAGATCTACGCTTGATACAATATTAGGGGTGGTGACACTGGGTTTATTTATCTACTATATAAACTATTTTGGAGATGTAAAATATGTAGAGAATAGAAGTATAAAAGCAACCTCAGAGGCTGGTGAAACATTGAGTTCTATATTATTTGCAATTGTAGTAGCTACCATTATTCATACTTATGCAATACAACCTTATACCATTCCATCTTCTTCATTAGAAAAAACATTATTAGTTGGAGATTATCTATTTGTAAGTAAGTTTCATTATGGAGCAAGAACACCAATTACAACTGTAGCATTACCAATGGCTCATGATACAATACCATTTACACAAAAGAAATCTTATTTAAAGAAACCGCATTTACCATATTTTAGATTACCAGGTTTTCAAAAAGTTCAACACAATGATATCGTTGTTTTTAACTGGCCGACTGACACTATTTATAAATTCAATGATAGAGTTTGGAAACCTGCTGTACAAAAACCTATTGATAAGAAAACACACTATGTTAAAAGAGCTGTAGGACTTCCTGGAGAAAACTTACAAGTAAAAGAAGGTTATGTATATATAAATGGCGAGAAAGCTAAGTTAAATGATAGAGCTAAATTACAATTCAGTTACATCATTTCTACAGATGGTTCACCATTAGATATTAATGCAATTGCCAAAAAATTGGATATTACTGATCCTTATGGGTATTACATACCTAATGACCGTACTAAAATAATGTTTAGAGCATTAACCGATCAAGATGTAGAGTACTTAAAAACATTTAGTGCAATTCAAACGATACAAAGAACACCAGATTCACCTAATCCTTATTCAGTTTTTAATCAAATAGATAAAACCTGGACAGCTAATGATATGGGGCCAATTCATATTCCTGCACAAGGTGAAACTATTGATTTGAATTTAGAAAACATCAAATTTTATACTCGTATCATATCAGAATATGAAAGCAATACTTTAGAGGTTAAGAACGGGACTATCTTTATTAATGGTCAGCCTTGTACAAATTATACTTTCCAACAGAATTATTATTTTATGATGGGAGATAATCGTGATAATTCAGCAGATAGTAGAGAATGGGGTTACGTACCAGAAGACCATATAGTAGGAAAACCAGTATTTATTTGGATGAGTTTAGATCAAAATATACCTTGGTCTAAAGCCCTAGATAAGATTAGATGGAATAGACTATTCACAACAGTTAACGGAAATGGTATACAAACCTCTTACTTCCCTTACTTTATCGTAATATTAATAGGAATAATAGGTTACAATACATATAAACGAAGAAAAGAGAAGAAAAAATAAAATCAATAATAAGAAATGAATAATATAGTTATTCACCCTACCTACTTCCCTTCTATAAGTCACTTTGTAGCAATGTTACAAGCAGATACAATTACTTATGAAATGGAAGATAACTTTCAAAAGCAAACTAATCGCAATAGAATGTATATTCATAGTGCTAATGGAATTCAGATGTTAAATATTCCAATCAAGCATAGTAAAAAAGATTATCAGAAATATAAAGATATACAGATAGAAGATGCTTTTGGCTGGCAAAAACAGCATTTTAAGAGTTTAGAAGCCGCTTATAGGACATCACCATACTTTGAGTACTTTGAAGATGATATACGTCCTATATTTGAACAAAAGCAAGTATTCCTATTAGATATGAATTTAAAGATTCATGAAATTATAACAGATTGCCTAGGTATAAAACTAGAATTTCAAAAATCGAAAGAATATTTAAAAGAATTACCAGAAGATTTTCATGATTATAGACATCTAGCAAATGGTAAAAAAGACAATAATACATTTACAGCATATACTCAGGTATTTGATGATAAGAATGGATTTATTAACAATTTAAGCATCTTAGATTTACTTTTTAATGAAGGTCGACATGCCGAAGATTATTTAAAAAATCAGTTTGTATTATAAGAAAAAAGGTGAGCAATTGCTCACCTTTTTTCTTCTTTAAATTTTCATAGCAATGACTAAATTTCTTTAGTATCAAACAACAAAACAAACATTAAAAAAGCTTCCTTTTTCACAGCAAATAAAATAATAACACTTCTTATTTGTTTGTTCACTATTAAGACAACAGATACTA
>NZ_BAEX01000099.1 GCF_000246945.1 Myroides injenensis M09-0166 | reverse complement strand
ATAGTTTATCAATCAAATTACGCCTATTATTTCCAGTAGTTTTAAAGTGAGTGGGAGTTAATCCTGTTACTTTTTTAAACTGTTTACTGAGATGAGCCACACTGCTATAATTAAGCAGATAAGCTATTTCTTTTAGACTGATCTCATCGTATACTAATAGTTCTTTTACTCTTTCGATTTTTAACAATATGAAATATTGTTCAATTGTCGTTGATTCTAATTGAGAGAATAAATTGCTCAGTGTATTATAATCTTGTTTTAGATGTTCGCTTAAATAGCTTGATAGATTTGTATCTAATTTTGCATTCTTTTCTTGAACAAGTTCGATTAATACACTTTTAATTTTAGTAACTGTTTTACTTTTTTTATCGTCTAAAAGTTCAAATCCTAATGCTAGTAGTTTTACTTCAATACTGTGCATTTGCTCCTGCGAAATGTCTTCTTCAATAGTAACCTCCCCTAATTCAATGGTAGTAGGGTGAAAACCTAACTCTTTAAAAACGGTTTCTACAGCCATTTTACAACGAGCGCAGACCATATTTTTTATATATATTGTCATGATATTATTTCCTTTATCTCAAATCAAAGTTACTACAAAAAAGTTTGTCGACTCAGTATTATAACAAGCATTTATATATTGATATCTAGCGCGAGAATTAATAGCATTACTCATAATTGAGATACTCTTAAATTTTAATACTATAAAACGATTCGTATATATTTGATAATCAGTGACGCACTTTTGTTGCTTGACGCTAATGTTTTTTTTAGTGATTTGTTCGAGAAGTGGTAGTGCAGGGTATAGGTGCTCTTCACAAAACAATCCCTCAGCCAGAACAAATACTGGATCTTTTCGCAGCCCGTCCGAACAAAATGTTTTACTTTGTTTGTAAAGTGTTGATTTTTAGAGATATGTTGTTTTTGAAACAGAAGATTTGAGACAATAAAAGAAGAAAAGGGAAGATTATGGAAATTAAAGGAAAATAATAGATAAATTAGGAAGAATATCAAGTGAATGTTGCAATATTTTTTGATTTATTATAGGTGATTTTTTATTGACTTCTTAATTTTTTATTATTGAATTCTGTATCTTTAATATGTTGAAAAATAATGATATACATGCTATGAATACAGAAAAAGAATCAAAAACGCGTAATGAGGAAATTACAAATGCTTATTTTAAATATATTACTAATCATATAGATGACGTTGTCAGTGCTAAAGTTTCAGAATTTGAAGAAATCAATCAGATAGCT
The DNA here is from genome assembly GCF_000246945.1 of Myroides injenensis M09-0166. Classification (GTDB taxonomy): domain Bacteria; phylum Bacteroidota; class Bacteroidia; order Flavobacteriales; family Flavobacteriaceae; genus Flavobacterium; species Flavobacterium injenense. Next base: position 10,147 of record NZ_BAEX01000099.1, on the reverse strand, counting down.
AGTAATTTGGCTATTTCTCACAAACACCTCATTGCAGTTATTCAAGGAGAAACAGGACATCATCCTTGTTATTTTTACGATCAAAAGATTATTGATAAAGCAAAAGAGCTACTAGTGAATTCTCATTATTCAGTAGCAGAGATTGCAAGAATGTTTACTTATGATCCTTCCAATTTTTCGAAGTTCTTTAAGAAATTGACGCAGCTTACACCAGGGCAATTTAGAAGTCAGCATAAATAATTAAAATATCCGAAAAGTTCACCATATTATTTGTTTTGAAATTTAACAACTTTGTTGTTATAAAAATAACATTAATATGAAAAAAGAAAACTTAAACGGGAAAGTTGTAGTTATTGCTGGAGGTGCAAAAAACTTAGGTGGTTTATTAAGTAGAGATTTTGCTGCTATGGGAGCTAAAGTGGTAATTCACTATAATAGCAATGCAACTAAAAAAGAGGCGGAGGAAACTTTAGCTTTTATTGAAAATCTAGGAGCTGAAGCTGTGTTGTTTCAAGCAGATCTAACTAAAGTTGAAAATATTGAAAAGCTCTTTAAATTGGCAAAAGAGAAATATGGTAGAGTAGATGTAGCTATTAATACAGTGGGGATGGTGTTGAAAAAACCTTTCTTAGAAACATCAGAAGAAGACTATGATATTATGTTCTCAATTAATTCTAAAGTAGCTTATTTCTTTATCCAAGAGGCTGGTAAATACTTAAGCAATAATGGAAAGATCTGTACTATTGTTACTTCTTTATTAGCTGCTTATACTGGATTATATTCTACTTATGCTGGAGCTAAGGCTCCTGTAGAACATTTTACAAGAATGGCATCTAAAGAGTTTGGTGATAGAGGTATATCTGTTACAGCAGTAGCTCCAGGACCTATGGATACTCCTTTCTTTTATGGACAGGAATCTAGTGATGCAGTTGCCTACCACAAGTCTGCTTCTGCTCTTGGTGGGTTGACTAAGATTGAAGATATCGCACCATTGGTTGAGTTCCTAGTTACTGATGGATGGTGGATTACTGGTCAGACTATTTTTGCAAATGGTGGTTATACTACTCGATAAGCAAGTTAAATAAGAGTATTGTTTTATTAGTACTCTAGTAATATAAAAAACACCCTTTAAGCTTTTTGCTTAAAGGGTGTTTTGCTTTTATAAATTAATGTTGTTATGATTATTTAGTTACTTCGTCGATGAGATAGAAAATAGATTTGAAATTAACTCCTCCATATTCAGTAAGTCCTATTTCACATGTACGACTAGTAGAAAAACCATCACTACAAGAATTTGACAATTGTTCTTTTAAATTTCTATTGCCATATTTGTTTAATTCTGGAACAGTAAAACCTCTATCACCTGCAAATCCACAACAGTTACTATCAATATAATTAACGTTTTCAGCACACATTTTTGTTAGTTCAAGAAGTTTTCCTTCAAGTCCTACTTTTTTAACTGAACAAACAGGGAATACATTTATCTCCTTTCGCGGATGTGTTACGGGAAGGAAAGGCATCACATGATCAAGCATAAACTCTATCGGGTCGTACATGTTTAATTTGCCATCTTTATGCGCTTCATAGAATGTATAGAAACAAGGGCTCATATCAAATAAGACTGGTATTTTACCATTATCAGAAACTTTTAATAATGCTTCTTCTAGTTGACTTGATTTTTGATGACCTTCTTCTTTGTATCCTTTACTACTAAATGGCATTCCACAGCACATATTGTCTAAGTTTTCTGGAAATAAAATGGTATAACCAGCTCTTTTTAAAAGTACTAATGTTTTGTCTTGTAAGTCTAAATCACCTTTTGGATATTCAGAAGATTTACCCATTGTTCGATTAATACAAGATGGAAAATAGACTACTTTTCGCTCTTGACCAGGGTTGACTACTTTATCTTTTAATTTGTGCTTAGTACCTGTAGGCATTGCCACGTTCCACTGTGGAATTTTGTTACCTGACATTTTGCGGATACCTGATGCTACTTTATACATTGCTTTATCACCAAGAACATGGTGGAAGAAGTTTACAAATTTCAGACCACCTCTACCTAAAGATGTTATTTGCTTCATATTGTTTGCAAAATAATCAGCAGTTTTTCTGTCTTTATCGGTAATGTGACTATGTCTTACATCCTTGATATATTTACCTGTATCAATTTTTACAGGGCATGCTAAAGCACACAATCCATCAGTTGCACAGGTTTCATCAGAGTAATATTTTGCATCTTGAATAAGTTCTTTAAGTCGGCTAACATCTTGGCCAGAATTTTCCAAACGCGCAATTTCACGACCAATTACGATACGCTGTCTTGGCGATAGGGTGAGTCCTTCTGATACACAATGAGATTCACAAAAACCACACTCAATACATTTGTCTATAATTTCATTTGTCGCTGGTAAAGGCTTTAAATTTTCTAGGTGAATATTTACATTACTATTAATTATAACGCCTGGATTCACGATATTATAGGGGTCAAATATTGCTTTTATTCTAAGCATTGCTTTATAGGCTTGTTCTCCCCATTCTTTTTCTACAAAAGGAGCCATGTTACGTCCTGTACCATGTTCTGCTTTTAGTGAACCATGAAATTCATCTACTACAATTTCTACCAAACCATCCATTAGTTCAGCATAGCGTTTTACCTCTTCTGGTGTAGAAAAATCTTGTGAAAACACTAAGTGCAAATTGCCTTCTAATGCGTGCCCAAATAATACAGCATCATCATAGTGTAGTTTTGCAAATAGATCTTTCATAGCAATACAAGCATCTGCAAGTTTATCTACTGGAAAGGCAACATCTTCAATCATACAAGTTGTCCCAGTTTTTCGGAGTGCTCCAGTAGTAGGTAACAGACCATTTCTAGCTTTCCAATTAAAAGCATATTGCTTAGGTTCAGAAGTAAATTCAAAAGGTTTGTAGGTAGGAATAGGGCTTACAGCTTCTCTTATCTCTTTTTGCTTTTTCAGCATTTCTTCTTCATTTTCAGCTTGTACTTCTACTAAAAGAATACAAACTGTTTCTGGTAATGTTTTGAAATATGCAGGAGCTTCTGGTTCGTTTTCAATAGATTTAATACTGTTTCTATCTAGTAATTCTACTGCAGCTACTGGACTTTTCTTTAGATAAGGTACTGCTTGGCAGGCTTTCTCAATAGTTTCAAATATCATCAAGGTACAAGCCTTGTGCTTGTAATTGATAACTGTATTATAAGTGATATTAGATATAAAGGCTAGAGTTCCTTCTGAGCCAATCATAATATGTTTAATAATATCAAATGGATCGTGGTAATCTACAAACGCATTTAAGCTATAACCCGTTGTGTTTTTTATTTTAAACTTGCGTTTAATGCGGTCGTATAAGGTTTGGTTATTTGCAATATCATCTCTTAACTCCTCTATAGCTTTAATAATGTCGCCGTGTACCTCGATAAAGTTTTGTCTACTAGCTTGATCTGCAGTATCAAGTACTGTTCCGTCATAAAATACAATTTTAATGTCAGCAATTGTATTATAAGAGTTCTGAGAAGTACCACAACACATTCCACTAGCATTATTTGCAGCAATTCCACCGATCATTGCAGCATTAATAGAGCCAGGATCAGGACCAATTTTACGCCCATAGGGTGCAAGGATAATATTAGCTCTTCCACCTATTATACCAGGTTGGAATTTAGCCTGTAAACCATCGTTTAGTATTTCGTAGCCTTTCCATTTGTGGGTAGCCACCATTAGAATAGAGTCACTAATCGCTTGTCCAGACAAGCTAGTTCCTGCTGCTCTATAAGTAACAGGTAGTTTTAATTCACTGGCTAATTTTAAAGTCGCAATTACTTCTTTTTCATTGTGAACTTGCACAACTATCTTAGGTATTAAACGATAAAAACTGGCATCGCTTCCATAAGCAAGTAGCTGTAATGGATTGGTGATTATTTGTTGCTCGCTTATTTGTTTAGATAATTCTTCTTTAAACCTTTTATATTTTGTCGCTAACATAAAGTTTTAATTTTACTAGCAATTTACTAAAGAATCGTGGAGATTACAGCAAATGCTTCTTAATTTATATTTGATATAAATATTAGTTCTTGTATTTGATTATTTAAATAGTTGAGCTTCTAAAAATGATCGTTATCGGTGTTGTTTATTACAAGAGTTTTCTTTTTAATAATGTGTGAAAAAGTCAATTATTTAAAATGCAAAACGGTTATTTATAACTTGTTTTAATCTGTTGATAAAAGGAGTTTGAGCTTATAATTTCCTATTAGTTGTGGTGAGAAAATTAATTTAATTGAATATCATTTTATGCTATATGAAATAATAGGTAAATTAAATACCTTTGCACCAAATTTACACACAACAACACAAACTAAATAACTATGTATAAAAGCTTCATAAAACCTCTCTTTTTTAGGTTTGATCCAGAGAAAGTACACCATTTTACGTTTAGTACTTTAAAGCTTATCAATGCTATTCCAGGTGTATCTTCATTAATAAGAGCAAATTGCCAAATTAATGATCCACGATTAGAAAGAGAAGTGTTTGGTCTAAAGTTTAAGAATCCAGTTGGTCTTGCAGCAGGATTAGACAAAGATGCAAAACTATACAGTGAGTTAGAGAATTTTGGTTTTGGATTTATTGAGATTGGTACATTAACACCCAAAGCACAACCCGGTAATCCAAAAAAACGCTTGTTCAGATTAAAGGAAGATGGTGGTCTGATTAACAGAATGGGATTTAACAATGGTGGAGTAGAAGAAGCTGTACAGCGTCTAAAAAAGAATAAGGGCACATTAATAGGTGGTAATATAGGTAAAAATAAAATTACGCCAAATGAGAATGCAATTGATGATTATGAGATATGTTTTGAAGCATTATTCCCTTACGTAGATTATTTTGTAGTTAACGTTAGTTCGCCGAATACTCCGAATTTACGTGCGCTGCAAGATAAAGAGCCTTTGACAGCTTTATTAAATGCACTACAATTAAAGAATAATGCAAAAGCTAAGACAAAGCCTATTCTATTAAAAATAGCACCAGATTTGACAGATGACCAGCTATTAGATATTATCGATATTGTTAACGATACTAAAATTGCAGGAGTCATAGCGACAAATACAACGATTGGAAGAGAAGGACTACATTCTAGTCACAAAGATGAAACAGGTGGGCTTAGTGGAAAACCTTTGACAAAGAGAAGTACAGAAGTTATTCGCTTTTTAGCACAAAAGAGTAATAATGCTTTTCCTATAATCGGTGTGGGAGGGATACACAGTCCAGAAGATGCTCTTGAAAAATTAGAAGCAGGAGCAAGTTTAATACAATTATATACTGGTTTCATTTATGAAGGACCAGGATTGATTAAAGCAATCAATAAAAAATTACTTTCTAAAAATTAAGTAAACTATGACAGTAGAAGTACTTTATACTTTTTTTATTACTTGTTTTTTATTAATTATTACACCAGGACCTGATCTTTTATATGTTGTCTCACAAAGTATAACGAGAGGAAGAAAATATGGCTATGCTGTAATAATAGGTCAAATAGGAGGGTTGTTATTTCACTTATCGCTATTTGCTTTTGGGATTTCTGCATTAATTATAAAGTCAGAGATAGCTTTTCAGGCAGTTAAAATAGGAGGAGCAATCTATTTGTTTTGGCTTTCTTATAAAGTTTTTCATGAAGAAAATGTTTTAGTAATAGAACAAGGGAAGTCTACAGCAAAAGATAAAACAGTATTTGGATTTGTTCGCAAAGGATTAGTAATGAATATTATGAATCCTAAAGTAATGATGTTTTTCTTAGCGCTATTTCCAGGTTTTATATCAGAAGCAGCTGGTAATGTAAAACAGCAAGTATTTATGCTTGGTGGTGTATTTATTACAGAGGCATTAGTAATCTTCACGATTATCTGTACAATTGCTGCACAGTTGACCGACTTTATGAAAGACAATAAGTCAGTAAATATTATTTTGAAATGGTTACAAATAGTAGTTTTTACTGGATTAGGTATCTTTTTGATCGTATCTTAAGTATAAAAAATAAAGTTAAAAAGGGGAGTTTCTAGTAAACTTCCCTTTTTTGTATCATATAATCAGGTAGTTATCATCTAAAAGGTGAAAAGTAAAAAGGACTGTTTTTCATTTTGTGAATTTAAACCTTTCATTTATATTTGAAACACTATGAAACCAACTGTAAAAATTATAGAATGTCCTCGTGATGCCATGCAAGGTATCAAGATGTTTATACCTACTGAAAAAAAAGTTCAATATATCCAATCATTACTTAGAGTTGGGTTTGATACAATTGATTTTGGTAGTTTCGTTTCTCCTAAAGCAATTCCCCAAATGCAGGATACAGCAGAAGTGCTTAGTCAACTTGATTTGAGTAAGACCAAGAGTAAGTTGCTTGCTATTATTGCTAATACAAGGGGAGCTGAACAAGCGGCAGAACATAAAGAAATACAGTATTTAGGTTTTCCTTTTTCAATCTCTGAGAATTTTCAAATGCGTAATACGCATAAAACTATTGCCGAGTCTATCGTTACATTAGAAGAGATTCTTAACGTAGCTGCTAAGTCAAATAAAGAAGTAGTAGCATATTTATCTATGGGATTTGGAAATCCTTATGGAGATCCATGGAACGTAGATATTGTAGCAGATTGGACAGAGCGATTAGCAAATATGGGGGTAAAGATATTATCGCTATCAGATACAGTGGGGAGTTCTACGCCTGAGGTTATCGATTATTTATTTAGTAATCTGATACCAGCCTATTCTAATATTGAGTTTGGTGCACATCTACATACTACACCTGATTCGTGGTTTGAAAAGATTGATGCAGCATATAAAGCAGGTTGTTATCGCTATGATGGCGCTATAAAAGGTTATGGTGGATGTCCTATGGCGAAAGATGATTTGACAGGGAATATGCCTACTGAGAAAATGCTAAGTTACTTTACTGCCAATAAAATAGAGTCTAATTTGAGTGCGATGTCATTTGAAAGTTCATATAACGAAGCGTTAAAAATATTTAATTTTTATCATTAACCTTTTTTATTTTATAGAAAAAAGCTAAATTTGCGTGCAATTCAACTACAATTGCACATGAAAGCACACACAGCTAAAATCATCGGACAAGGATTGACCTACGATGACGTTCTGTTAGTTCCTAACTATTCAGAAGTATTACCACGCGAGGTAAGTCTAAAATCAAAATTTTCAAGAAACATTACTTTAAACGTTCCAGTTGTATCTGCAGCTATGGATACTGTAACTGAAAGCGAGATGGCTATTGCTATGGCTCGTGAAGGTGGTATTGGTGTTATTCATAAAAACATGACCGCAGAGGAGCAGGCAAAAGAAGTTCGCAAAGTGAAAAGAGCAGAGTCTGGAATGATTATCGATCCAGTGACTTTACCATTGACAGCAACAGTAGGAGATGCAAAAAAAGCAATGGCAGAGTTTAGTATTGGGGGTATTCCAATCGTAGATGAAAATGGAACTTTAAAAGGAATTATCACAAATAGAGATATGCGTTTTGAAAAACAAAATGAACGTCCTATTACTGAGGTAATGACTAAAGATAATCTTGTAACAGCAGCTGAGGGAACTACTCTAGCGCAAGCAGAAGGAATTCTTCAAGAGAATAAAATTGAAAAATTACCAGTTGTAAATGGTGATTACAAATTAGTAGGGTTAATCACTTTTAGAGATATTACAAAGCTTACATTAAAACCTAATGCAAACAAAGATAAGTTTGGTCGTTTACGCGTTGCAGCAGCTTTAGGAGTTACTGCTGATGCTGTAGATAGAGCTAGATTACTTGTGAATGCAGGTGTAGATGCGTTAATTATTGATACAGCTCATGGACACTCACAAGGTGTAGTAGGTGTATTAAAAGCAGTAAAAGCAGCGTTTCCAGAAATTGATGTTGTAGTAGGTAATATTGCTACGCCAGAAGCAGCTTTATTCTTAGTGGAGAATGGAGCAGATGCTGTTAAAGTAGGTATCGGCCCAGGATCAATTTGTACTACACGTGTAGTAGCAGGAGTTGGTTTTCCACAGTTCTCTGCAATTATGGAAGTAGCAGCTGCATTAAGAGGAACTGGAGTACCAGTAATCGGAGATGGTGGATTGCGCTATACAGGTGATATTCCTAAAGCAATCGGAGCAGGAGCAGACTGCGTAATGCTTGGATCTATGTTAGCAGGTACAAAAGAATCTCCTGGTGAAACTATTATTTTTGAAGGTAGAAAATTCAAAGCATATCGCGGTATGGGATCTGTTGCAGCAATGAAACAAGGTTCAAAAGATCGTTATTTCCAAGATGTAGAAGATGATGTTAAGAAATTAGTTCCAGAAGGAATTGAAGGAAGAGTACCTTATAAAGGAGAATTGAGTGAGAGTATGCTTCAGTTTGTAGGTGGTTTACGTGCAGGTATGGGATATTGCGGTGCGAAAGATATTCCTACATTACAAGAAGTAGCTCGTTTTGTTCAATTAACTGCTTCAGGTATTGGTGAGAGTCACCCACATAATATTACAATTACAAAATCAGCTCCTAACTATTCTAGATAATACTTAGCGAGTAACGATAAAGAAAAAGGTCAATTCACTTAGTGAATTGACCTTTTTTATTTTAAGCTATTTTTGTCTTTTTAGGACTAACGAGCCTTTTTATTTTAATATCTAATGCTACGTATAATAAAGTCATAAATGGACTAATTAAGTTGAAGAAAGCATAAGGTACATAAGTAAATGTGTCTATACCTAATACCCCAGATTGATAAGCACCACACGTATTCCATGGTATTAATACTGAAGTTACAGTACCTCCATCTTCTAATGTCCTACTTAGGTTTTCAGAAGCCAGCCCTTTTTCTTTATAAGCTTTACTAAACATTTTACCTGGTACCACAATAGATAAGTATTGTTCTGATGCAGTTAAGTTTACTACAACACAACTAGCTACCGTGCTAGCAAACAAACCAAATACAGATTTAGCTACACTAAGTAAACTTTCTGTTAGTTTCTTTAATGCACCAATCGCTTCCATTGATCCACCAAAAAACATAGCACAAATAATTAACCATACTGTATTTAGCATACTTTTCATTCCTCCAGCTTCAAATAAGCTATTTAAGCTATCTATTGGAGATAGGATGGCAATATCTGTCGTTATTGCATTCATTACACCTCTATAGGCAGTATATGGCGTCAGAGAAGTCCCTTCCCCAACCATTGCAACAATCTCAGGCTGGAAGATAAGTGCAAATAATGCTCCTAGAAGTGTTCCTAAGACTAATGCAAGTATAGGTTTTATCTTTTTTAGAATGGCACCTATCACGATTACTGGTACTAAGAATAACCAAGGCGAAATATTAAAAGTATTTTTAATCGCTTCAAGAGTAACTGATATATCAATATTGTCAGGAACGTCTAAGTTAAAACTGATAATAATAAATATTATTAATGTCAATATGTAACTAGGTATCGTTGTATATAGCATATATCTAATATGGGTAAATAAATCAGTTCCTGTCATTGCAGCTGCTAGATTAGTAGTGTCAGAAAGGGGAGATAACTTATCGCCAAAATAAGCCCCTGAGATTACAGCTCCACCTATCATCCCAATTGGTAGTCCCATTGTATTACCAATTCCAACAAGTGCAATACCTACAGTAGCTGAGGTAGTCCATGAACTTCCTGTCGCCAACGAAATAATCGAACATATAATTACACAGGCAGGAAGATAAATATGTGGTTCTAAAATTTGCAATCCATAATAAATCATAGTGGGAATTACTCCACTCAATAACCATGTACCTGATAATGCACCAACAAGTAGTAAAATGTATATTGCTCGAGTAGTTTCTCTTACGTTTTTGGTTATTTTTTTTATGATATCTTCATACTCTACTTTATTATATACACCAATAGCAATGGCAATTAAACCTCCTATAAGAAGTATAAATTGATTACTACCAGCTAATGCTTCATCTTCATAAACAAATACGTTAATTCCAAGAAGTATGATTAGCAAGATCATGGGTATGAGTGCTTGTAGTAGAGAAATTGGTTTGGCTTTTTTCTTTTTTGATGATTTCATTTTAGTTTTCTGTTGTTATACTACGTGT
>NZ_BAEX01000100.1 GCF_000246945.1 Myroides injenensis M09-0166 | reverse complement strand
AAAGAAATAATAACTACATCAATCCTAATTAACGAAATGGAAAAGATAATATTCTGGTTTGTTTCGTGAATTGCGTTTTTGGAGATTTAAGATTATATTTTTTTTAAAGATGAAAGAGTAATATAACTATCTTAAATTCCGTAACTTTCATAAAAAATTAGCCATGGATAAGATAAAAGATGCTTTGTTTTACACTTCTCATAGACCTTGGGGAATGCCTAAAGGAGATTGGGTGTATTATCAAGAGTGGAATAGGCTCATTTTTCTTCATTTTGAAGTAGATTATGAAGATTTAAGAGCTTTGGTGCCAAGTACTCTAGAATTAGATGATTTAAATGGTAAATATTATATATCTGTAGTTCCATTTACTATGGAAAAGATTAGACCTAGACATTTGCCTTCGGTAGGTTTTATTTCAGATTTTGAAGAACTTAATGTTCGCACCTATGTAAAAGTAAATGGTAAATCTGGGGTGTATTTTTTAAATATAGAAGCTGGGAAAACATTATCAGCAAAAGTGGCGAAAGGTTTGTCTGGTCTTCCTTATGAAAAAGCAATGATGAAAAGGGAAGAAGGATATTACTATTCTTTGAATCAAGATAAATCATTTTTTCTTAAGGCTGAGTTTGAAATTGGTGAAGTAGTACAGAAAAAAACACCTTTACAGTTGTGGTTGACAGAGCGTTATTGTTTATATATATGTGATAAAGAAAAAGTTTTTCGTTATGAAATTCATCACAAAGAATGGAGATTACGTGAAATTGCATTTGATAATCTGGAACTTGATTATAATTTTGGAGCAATCCATTTAGCAGAAAAGGATGTGATTTGTCCTAATTATTCAGAAGGAGTTGTAGTACTTTCTTGGGCAAAAGAAAAGGTAGAATTATAAAGATTTTTTTACAGATTAGGAGTATACAATATTATTGTCGCTATAGAATAAATTATAGATTGAGTAATGCTATCTTTTGTTGGATATTCCAATTAAAAGATTTGGTTTCATTCATTATGTGTATATATAGCCAAAGTGCTTTCTCTTTATATAAAATGCTTTTAGATATGTTCAAGGATTTTGTTTTTACATACATCTCAGTTAATAAATTAGCAAGCAGTTCTTTGTTCTCCATATTCATACCATCAATATCTTTAAAAGCATTGATAAATTCACTTTGAGATTGTAATGTAATAAGGTAATCGAGGTCTAGTAAGGAGTTCTCCTTTATAAACAGAGTAAAATCTTCTACTTCTTGGATACTATGAAATTGTTTATGAGGAAGAGAATTGAAAATGGCTCTTAGGAATTGAGCCATTTTCTGTATAAGGTGTAGTATTAAATCTCTTTTTTCCACTAACGAACAGGTCTCAATGTGTTACTGAAAGTTACTTTGAATGGAATTTCTTTGTTTTTGTTGTTCTTCATTATATAAATGAATTTGAACATTTTTGCATGATCACTTTCAATTATAAGATCTCCTTTTGTGTAACTGTCTTCAATTGTAAAGTCCTTTAGGTTTTCTACACGAACGGATTTAGCTATTCCTGTAGAACGATCAGTCATCACCATAGATTTTAGAAAAGTCTTACTATCATTTTTGACTGTAATATTTTCTCCATTATATCCTTGAGTAAGTATTACTACTGAATATTGATCTTCTGTAGCTTTCATTCCTTTAAGATAGGTTTCTTTGGTTTTTTCTGTTACAGATCTAAAATCGTCTCTTACTTGAGCATAGTCAGGTAGGTCAATCACATCTTTTTCTTCAGGAAGGCGATCTTCCTCTTTAATTTCTTCAATTCGTTCTTCTATGGTAAGGTCTTTTTTTGAAGAAGACATATGTGAGGCAGTCTTACACATTGAGAACAAAATAATTAATGCTAAATAGGGTAGTTTTTTCATATTCTTAATTTAACGATGATATAGATGCGATCGTAAGTAAGTATCTTTGTGGCGTAAAGATAATTTTTTAGTGTAAAATAAAAAAAGTTTGTCTTATAGTAAATAGTTAAAACTGAGAATAAATGAATTACGACGTTATAATAGTAGGAGGTGGAGCCGCTGGTTTTTTTACAGCAATTAATATTGCTGAACGCAATCCTAGATTAAGTATAGCTATTTTAGAGAGAGGAAAAGAAGTACTTTCTAAAGTGCGAATTTCTGGAGGTGGAAGATGTAATGTAACGCACGCTTGTTTTGATCCAAAAGAATTAACTCAGTTTTATCCACGAGGAGAAAAAGAATTATTAGGTCCATTTCATCAGTTTTGTTCTGGAGATACTATTGCATGGTTTGAAGAACATGGAGTGACGCTTAAAATAGAAGAAGATGGTAGGATGTTTCCAGAATCAGATTCATCACAAACTATTATAGACTGTTTTTTGAAAGCGGTAAATAAATTAGGGATTAAAGTATTCACTGGTATCAGTGTGCAAGGTTTTTTTGCAAAGGATGATTTGTGGAAGTTAGATACTACCCAAGGAGGATATCAATGTAAAAAGTTAGTTATTACTACAGGTAGTAATCCGAAAATATGGAGCATGATGGAAGATATAGGTCACACTATCGTTCCTCCTGTGCCTTCATTGTTTACTTTTAATATTAAGGATAAACGAATTAAAGACTTGATGGGAGTTGCTACTCCAGCAGAAGTAAAAGTAAAAGGAACAAAACTTGAAACTTCAGGTCCTTTACTAATTACGCATTGGGGGATGAGTGGTCCTGGAATACTACGTCTTTCTGCCTGGGGTGCTCGTGCATTAGCAGAAAAGAATTATCAATTTTACATTATTGTGAACTGGGTACCACAATTTTCTAAAGACTCAGTGTTAGAAGAGTTACAGGAATTAAAAAAAGAACATGCTAAAAAGAATGTTATTAAAAGAAGCTTATTTGAGTTACCTAATAGATTATGGGAACGCATTGTATTAGCTGCTGAAATAGGGGAAGATGTGAAATGGGCAGATTTGAATAATAAACAATTAAATAGTTTATCTGAGCAATTAACTGAGGCAGAATTCCATGTCAATGGGAAAAGTACTTTTAAAGATGAGTTTGTAACTGCAGGGGGTATCGATTTGAAAGAAGTGAATTTTAAAACAATGCAAAGTAAAAAGTATTCTAACCTTTATTTTGCAGGTGAAGTATTAAATATTGATGCAATTACTGGAGGGTTTAATTTTCAAAATGCCTGGACAACAAGTTATATAGTAGCACAAGATATAAGTATAGATAATTAGAACGATGGAGTACAATTATTATAATATTAGCAGTAGAATATTATTAGGAATATTTTGTTTGGGACCTTTATTAGGGATGGGAGTTTTTTTTATTAAAACAGGTACAGTGTTTGGTATTGTGTCTTCTATTATATTGTTGTTTTTATTTATTGTATTTGCGTATAAAAATTTATTTTTAAAGGTAACAATTAATGAAGAAGGTATTGTTTATAGAAGTTTATTAAAAGAAAAGAGAATACCTTGGGCAGAATTATATGATATATTAATTGTTGTGAGAGAACGTCGTTCTGTACCAGATTATTATAAGTTTACTGAATGGGTTGATGCTGGGAATTCCTGTAAAAGTTATTTTATATTGTTTCGTAGTTCTAATGAATTTCCAGATAACCCTATGTTTATGTTTAGTGCTCCAATAGGTCACAACTATATTAGCGTTCAGTATCGTAAAGGGATGGAGGAAGTAATTAAAAAATACAATAAGAAGTAAAGTCTTAGTGTAAGATTTTTTTGTTCATCTATTTGTAAGTTATTTTTATAAATAGATATAACCTTTAGTGTTAATAAATTTCTTATAATGAAGAGTAATCAATAAAAGGTGTTATTTTTGTGTTAGAACAAATATACACAAGATGAGAATTGAAGATTTTATTTTTGATCGTAAGATAGATTTGACTAAAGTTGTCCAAGGGGCATTTTCATGGAGTTCTCCAAGTAATATTGCTTTGGTTAAATATTGGGGAAAAAAAGGGGATCAAATCCCTGCAAATCCTTCTTTGAGTTTTACATTAAGTGATTGTAAAACGATTACTACTTTGCAATATAAAGTAAAGTCAGATTTGGGAATAAGCTTCGATTTATTGTTTGAAGGGCAACCAAAAGAAGAGTTTAAGCCTAAAGTGCAAAAGTTTTTTGAGCGTATTCTTCCATATTGCCCATATATTGAAAATTATCATTTTGTGATAGATACTGAAAATACTTTTCCTCATAGTTCGGGGATTGCTTCTTCTGCATCTGGTATGGCTGCTATGGCTGTAAATATTATGTCTGTGGAAAAAGCATTATATCCAGAGATGACAGACGAATATTTTGATCAAAAGGCTTCTTTTTTAGCGAGGTTAGGTTCTGGAAGTGCATGTCGAAGTATAACAGGAAGTGTTGTAGTATGGGGAGAACAGAAAGATATTGAAGGAAGTTCTGATTTATATGGTGTTTCTTTTCCATACGAAGTTCATCAAAATTTTAAAGAATATCACGATGTTATTCTACTAGTTGATAAAGGTGAAAAGAAAGTATCTAGCACAGTAGGACATGATTTAATGCATAATCACCCATATGCAGCAAGTCGTTTTGAACAAGCGCATGAGAATTTGTCTAGGTTGAAAAATATTTTAATAGAGGGAAATATCCAAGAGTTTATTGCGTTAGTAGAAAGTGAAGCGTTGACATTGCATGCTATGATGATGAGTTCAATGCCTTATTTTATTTTGATGAAGCCAAATACTATTGCTATTATTGAACGTATATGGAAGTTCAGAGAGAAAACCTCAATACCTGTATGTTTTACACTAGATGCTGGGGCAAATGTCCACTTGTTGTACCCAAAAAGCGACAATGACTTTGTCTTGACATTTGTGAGACAAGAGTTGGCGGAATTATGTCAGAATAAGCATTTTATAGAAGATAAAGTTGGTTTTGGTTCAGAGCGAATTAAATAATTTTTTGTATCTTTAATTAATGGTATGCTAATTGCCTGTAAAGAATTTAAAAAAAGTAATGTCATGAAAAAGTTATTAACATTATTCGGAATAGCATTGAGTACTTTGTTCATAGTACAGAGTGCCTCTGCGCAAGAATTAGTAGAAAATCAGAACCCTAACTATAAAGTTAGTATGTATAAGTATATGGCGGTGAAAGATTCGTTGACTGCTACATTAGGAACTACTGTACAAGATACTTATAAAGCTTATGATTGGTATGAAGCTAAGCTAGAACGTAAAGCTTTAAGAAAACAATACCGTCACGAAGAAAGAATGGCTCGTGCAAAATATGGTCGTTCTTATTATCCTTATAATAATGGAGGATATTATGGCAATGGTTATTACAACAATTATAACAGTGGTTGGAATTGGAATTGGTTGCCAAGAGTAGGGTACAGAACGGGAGATTGGTTCTTCTCAATTTAATTAATAGAATTTAGTAAACGTAAAAAGAGATACATTATGCAAATTAAACGTATTGCATTAGCTGCTATATTAGCTGCTTCTGGATTATTTATAACGTCTTGTGGGCGTCAAGTAACAAGAGTTAGTACAGATGAAACTATTGATATTAGTGGAAGATGGAATAATACTGATTCTAGAGAAGTTGCTCAACAAATGACTAGACAAATATTAGATGGTCCATGGATAGGTACTTTTCAAGATGAAAATGATAATAAGAAACCTGTTGTTATTGTAGGAATGGTTTATAATAAAAGCCATGAGCACATTGAAGCAGAAACATTTGTGAAAGACGTAGAGCAAGCTTTTATTCAATCACAAAGAGTACGTTTAGTACAAGGAGGTAAAAAACGTGAAGAATTAAGAGCTGAACGTGCAGATCAACAAACGAATGCTTCAGTAGCAAGTATGAAAAAATTTGGTCTTGAAAACGGAGCAGATTTTATGTTACAAGGATCAATTAATTCAATTGTAGATTCACATAAAAAGAAAAAAGTAGTTTATTATCAAGTAAATTTAGAGTTAACTAATATGCAAACTGGAGAAGTAGTTTGGATTGGTGATAAGAAAATTGCTAAATACGTTAAAAACTAACTTAAATAGACATACATGGTTTCACAAAAAGCCATAGCTATATTTCGAAAAACATCAGTGCTTTGTGTGCTGATGTTTTTCGTGTTTGGATGTGCTTCTTATCACGATCGCATTACGGATTATTATCAAAAAGTGGGATCTGCTAATTATGTAGAAGCTGAAAAAGCTTTGGATAAAAACCCTTTGATTCAGAAGCCTCGTAATAAATTATTATATGCTATGGAAAAGGGGCGTATAGCACATTTAAAAGGTGAGTACGCTGAAAGTAATAAATATTTCAATCAAGCTGACTTAATGATTGAGAATGGGATGAAGAATACTGGTGACGTTGCAGTGGGATTATTCTTGAATTCTATGTCTCAAAACTATAAGGGAGAGGAGTTTGAAATATTTATGATTCATTACTACAAAGCATTAAACTATTTGTATTTAGGACAAATGGAAGATGCGATAGTTGAAGCAAGAAGGATTACGTTGCAGAATTATGCTCAAGGAGATAAGTACAATGAAAAGAAAGGAAGATATTCAAAGGATGCTTTCTCTTTAATACTTCAAGGACTTATTTATGAGTATGATGGTAATTTTAATGATGCTTTTATTGCTTATCGTAATGCTGTAGAAGTTTATCAAAATGCAGATGGTGGTGTATACTACGGTGTCTCAATGCCTGCTAATTTGAAATATGATGTAATGCGTATGGCCTATAAAATGGGCTTTACAAGTGAATTACATCAATTCGAAAAAGAATTTGGAATGACTTTCAAAGACTATACTCCTAGTGATGGTGGAGAATTAGTTGTGTTTTGGGAAAATGGTATGGCTCCTATAAAAGAACAGGAGAATGTAATGTTTACTCTTGTAAAAGGTGAAAGTGGTGGATTATTTTTTACAAATGCTTTAGGTATTATGATTCCTATTGATTTTGGGATTGCTGGTGGAACTAGTTTTAACGACGTTCACAGTTTGAATATCGCTTATCCTAAATATATAGTAAAAGAATTACCTTATTATTCTGCATCCGTAAGTGTTAATGGACAATCTAAGTTTAATTTCGAGACAATAGAAGATATTGATGCTTTAGCTGTGCTTACTTTAAAAGAAAGAGCGGCAAAAGAGTTAGGTAAAATCTTAACGCGAATGGCGGTGAAGAAGTCCGCGGAATATGCATTAAAGTCAGCAGCAAAATCTAGTGGTAAGAATGGGGATACGAATGCTCTATTGGAGGGATTAGGTTTTGGAGTTCAACTTTTTAATATGTTTTCTGAGAAAGCGGATACACGAAATTGGCAAACATTACCTTCTAAAATAAATTATGCTCGCATTCCATTACAGAAAGGTATTAATCACCTTACTTTTGAATTAGAGAGACCAAATGGGCAAAGAATTGAACGTCAGGTAGAGATAGAAGGAAATGGAAAAATGAAGTTTTACAATTTTTCTACAATGAGATAATATGTCAAAGTCAAAAGTCTGTACTCACTGTAAAAGTGAGATTATCTGTAACGTAGATGATATAAATAATTGTGAATGCAAGGAAATTAGTATTTCAAATTCAACTCGCCTTTTTTTAGCGAGGAGCTTTCACAAATGTCTATGTAATAATTGCCTCACAAAGTTTGATGAGATGGTAAAGTTTGCGTCTAATAACGAGTTTCCTAAGAAGCGAAGTCAAATGATAGAAGGCGTACATTATTATATGGAGAATGAGTATTTTGTATTCACAGAACTATATCATTTAATGAAAGGTCAATGCTGTCAAAATGGATGTAGACATTGTGTTTATGGTTTCAAAAACAGATATTTATAAAAAATAAGTAAGAAATATTCGGGCATGCAGATATAATATGTATTTTTGCAGCTGTAATTACTTTTATCGCTATGAAAGGACCTTTATTTTATTCAAAAATCCTTCTTTTCGGAGAATATGGAATTATAAAAGATTCCAAAGGATTATCTATCCCTTATAATTTTTACAATGGAGCTCTTAAAGTTGAAGAAAACTTAGAAGGAGTAGCCTTGAAGTCAAATCAAAGTCTAAGAAACTTTGTTGCTTATTTAATAGATTTGCAAGAAGCAGAATCAGATCTTGTACAATTTGATATTCAAAGATTACAAGAGGATGTTGAAAGAGGATTGTTCTTTGATTCAAGTATTCCGCAAGGGTATGGCGTAGGTAGTAGTGGTGCTTTAGTAGCAGCTATTTATGATCAATATGCAGTTAATAAGATTACAGTACTTGAAAATCTTACTAAAGATAAGTTACTTATTTTAAAAAGCATATTTGGAAAAATGGAAGCTTTTTTCCATGGTACTAGTTCTGGTTTAGATCCATTAAATAGTTATTTAAGTTTACCAATCCTTATTAATTCAAAAGATAATATTGAGCCAACTGGCATTCCTTCTCAAAGAGTAGATGGAAAAGGTGCTGTCTTTTTAATAGATAGTGGTATTGTTGGAGAAACTGCTCCTATGATTACTATTTTCA
Organism: Myroides injenensis M09-0166; assembly: GCF_000246945.1. Lineage (GTDB taxonomy): Bacteria > Bacteroidota > Bacteroidia > Flavobacteriales > Flavobacteriaceae > Flavobacterium > Flavobacterium injenense. Next base: position 2,641 of record NZ_BAEX01000100.1, on the reverse strand, counting down.
TGGAGAAATTGAAAGATCAAGGTTTTCGTCAAGTTTTAAAAGAGCAGTTTGTAAAACATACTGATGCTTGTGTTGAAAACTTTTTGAAAGGTGATATAAAGTCTTTATTTAGCAATACTAAGCAGTTATCTTCAGTTGTTTTTAACCACTTTAAACCTATGATTCCTGAGAAATTCCATTCTGTATGGCAAAAGGGAATTGAGAGTAATGATTATTATTTGAAATTATGCGGTTCAGGTGGTGGAGGCTATATTTTAGGTTTTACAGCAGATATAGAAAAAGCAAAGGAATCACTTAAAGATTATAAATTAGAAGTTGTTTACCAATTCTAATAAGAAATAGATATATAACCTTTCGCAATAGCGAATTTAAAAAAGAGCGAGAAGATTAAATGTTGTCTAGGAAAAATAAGATACTCTTAGCTAAAATATTCAGCTTGTTCTCTGTTGTGAGAGGTTATAATATTTTTGTAATTGTATTAGCGCAGTATTTGGCATCCATTTACATATTTGCACCTCAGAAAAGAGCTTTAGATGTTATTCTTGATTGGAAACTTTTTCTGATAATTTTTTCTTCTTCTCTTGCGATTGCAGGAGGTTACATAATCAATAATTTTTACGACAGAGAAAAGGATTTAATCAATAGACCTGTAAAGTCTATGTTGGATCGTTTAGTAAGTCAAACAACTAAACTTAGGGTATATTTCGCTTTAAATTTTTTAGCAGTTGGTATTAGCTCTGCTATTTCGCTAGAAGCAGCTATATTTTTCTCAATCTATATTTTTAGTTTATGGTTCTATTCTCATAAACTAAAGAAATATCCATTAGTTGGTAATTTAACTGCTTCATTATTAGTGATGTTACCTTTTTTTGGGATACTGATGTATTTTAAGTTTTATTATACAACAATATTTGTTCATGCCTCTTTTTTATATCTAATTATTTTGATACGTGAATCAATTAAGGACATGGAAAATATTAAAGGTGACTTCGCCAATAATTATCAAACAATTCCTGTTCGTTTTGGCGAAAAGCGTGCAAAGCAAATTATAACATTATTAGTTTTATTAACTCTAATACCTAGTTATATTCTTATTAAAGAAGATGTTGTAGGATATATGGCTTATTACTTTTATACTAGTATAGTTGTGCTAATTATTTTTTTAATTAAACTTTGGAAGTCAGAAACTCAACTACAATACCACCAACTTCATATTAGTTTGAAATTACTTATATTATTAGGTGTTTTTTCTATTATATTAATAAAACCTGGCGTTTTAGTTAGTGGAAAAACGCTAATTGAAAGTTCTCTATAATTTTTTAAGAGGCAATTTTTTATATCAGTATATATTAAAGACTTAGTTTAACTATCTTTGTAAAAATATTTTTATTATGAATCACGGTAAGTCAAATTCGAAAAACAATAAGCCTGCTAAGAGCGGAGGAAAGAATAATGACAGAAAGAAGCCATTAGCAAAAGGTGCAGAGGGGAAAAAGTTCCAAGTAAAATCGAATAAATCATTTGACAAAAAGCCTAAAGTTACTAAACAAGTTAGCGAATCAGATGATATTCGTTTAAATAAATATATCAGTAATTCTGGAGTTTGTTCTAGAAGGGAAGCAGATATTTATATCGTTTCTGGTAATGTTAAAGTAAATGGAGAAGTTGTTACTGAACTAGGATATAAAGTAAAACCTAATGATGTTGTTAATTTTGATGGGTCAGTTATTACTCCTGAAAAGAAAATTTACGTATTATTAAATAAACCAAAAGGTTTCTCTACTATCAATGAAGAAGTTATTAGTGCTGAGAATGTATTGTCACTAATCAAAGGTGCTTCTAAGTACCCTTTAGCGCCAGTAGGACGCGTGGACAAAAGTACTTTAGGTTTAATGTTGTTTACTAATGACAGTAATTTACTTCAAAAATTAAACTCGCCAGAACAACGTTCTTCAAAAATGTATCAAGTTTCTTTAGATAAAAATCTTAAGTACGAAGATTTAGAAAAAATACAAAAAGGACTATATATTGATGAACGTAGAGTTTTTGTTGAAGAGATAGCATATGTTGACAATCAACCAAAAACGGAAATAGGTATTAAACTTAAAGCTTCAAATGTAAAATTAGTTAGAGCATTATTTGAAAAACTGGATTACAATGTTTTAAAAGTAGATCGAGTAATGTATGGTCAGTTAACCAAATGGAATTTGCCTCGCGGTAAATGGAGATTTTTAACAAATGAAGAGGTTTTAAGTCTTAAGAATGGATAGTTGAATTAAAAATATCCTTAACTTTGTGTTAATTTTAAAATAATTGCATTATGGAAAATAAAATTAACGAAAGTTTTGAAGTGCGCAACCCTAAAGAAAGTGTTATGTCTGTTGGGGATTGGATTGTTACTCTGCTTATTATGCTTATTCCTTTAGTTAACATTGTGATGTTATTTGTTTGGGGATTTGATAATAACGGAAATCGTAACCGTGCCAATTGGGCAAAAGCGCAATTAATATTTATGGCAATTGGAATAGGACTATGGATTCTCTTAATTTTAATTATTGGGTCAGCAGCTATTTTTGGAAGTTCATCTAATGGTTATTAGAAAATTATAAAACAAAAAAGGTAACTAATATATACTACGTGT
>NZ_BAEX01000101.1 GCF_000246945.1 Myroides injenensis M09-0166 | reverse complement strand
TTTTTATTTATATCATAGCACATTTACTATGAGAATATTTTATTAACTGCGTTAATCGTATGATCTAAATCTTCATAAGTTAAAGCGTCCGTAATAAACCACGTTTCATAAGAAGAAGGGGCAATATAAACTCCTTCTACCAATAAACCATGGAAGAACTTTTTAAATGTATCATTATTACCATAGCCCGCTGTTTCAAAGTCTATCACTTCACGTTCATCAAAAAAGACAGAAATCATAGATCCTACTCTATTAATTGTAAATGGAATATTATGAGTAGAAAGCACTTTGCGCAATCCTTTTTCTAAATAAGCTGTTTTTTCCTCTAAGCGTTTAAATAAATCAAGATCCTTCTCTATTTCTTCAAGCATAGTAAGACCCGCTGCCATCGCAAGAGGATTTCCTGATAGTGTACCCGCTTGATAAACCGGTCCTACAGGTGCAAGATAATCCATTATCTCAGTTCTTGCTGCAAATGCCCCAACAGGTAACCCTCCACCTATTACTTTACCAAAAGTAACGATATCAGCATTAACATTAAATAACTCTTGTGCTCCACCCCTAGCTAAGCGAAATCCTGTCATTACCTCATCAAAAATAAGTAATGCTCCATATTCATCACATAGCTTTCTCAAACCTTCTAAAAAACCTTTCTTAGGAGGCACACATCCCATATTACCAGCTACTGGTTCTACAATAATTGCTGCTATTTCTCCTTTATTAGCTTCAAAGATTGCTTTAACACTCTCTAAGTTATTGTAATCTGCTAAAAGTGTATCTTTTGCTGTTCCTTGAGTAACACCTGGACTATTAGGTGATCCAAAAGTAACCGCGCCACTACCTGCTTGTATTAAAAAAGAATCTGAATGCCCATGATAACATCCTTTAAATTTTATTATCTTTTCTCTAGAAGTAAAACCTCTTGCCAATCGAATAGCACTCATACATGCTTCTGTTCCCGAATTTACAAAGCGTATCTTGTCAATATTAGGGACCATTGACACTGCTAATTCAGCAATTTTTGTTTCTATTTCTGTTGGCATACCAAAAGAAGTACCTAATTTCGCTTTTGCTATAACTGCATTCACTACAGGCTCATAAGCATGACCTAAAATCATAGGTCCCCATGAGTTAATATAATCTATTAGTTTATTTCCATCTTCATCGTATAAGTATGCCCCTTTAGCTTCTTTGACATAAATAGGTGTACCTCCCACAGATTTAAATGCTCTTACAGGCGAATTAACTCCTCCTGGAATTACTTTTTCAGCTTCAGCAAAAAGCTGACTACTTCTTTGATACAACATAATTACTTAATTTTTAAAATTTGTCCAATTGATAACGCCGTTCCAGACATATTGTTCAACTTTTGAACCTTTGCAACTGACGTATTATATTTTTTTGATATAGAATACAATGTATCTCCTTTTTTGACAACATGTGTATTTCTAGAATTGTTTGCAGTATTATTTTTCTTAGCTGGAGTATCGGTAATGATAACTTCTTCAACAACAGGCATACGATCTATCCCTAACTCTTTTAAAACTTCGATATCATACTTATTCAAAGAATAACGTTCAATCAAACTAATCAACTTATCTCCATATTTTGGATCAGTAGCATATCCTGCCTTTTTTAATCCATGAGCCCAACCTTTATAATCATCTCTTGGCAATTTAAACAAATCACCATATCTACTACGTGTCACTAAAAAAAGTGAATGATCTCTATATGATTCATCAGGGGAGTCATATTTTCTAAAACACTCATCAGGTGCATCATCTGTATGTCGTACAGATGGTCCTTCCCACTCGGTATGACATTTAATACCAAAATGATTATTAGCATTTCTGCTGAGAGTACCTTGTCCTGAACCAGATTCCAATACTCCTTGCGCAAGAGTTATACTTGCAGGAATACCATGAGTAGCCATATTATTCTTAGCTATTTCACTATAAGTGACGATATAATCTTTTATAATATCCTCTGTTACACGAACAGAAGAAGTTGCTTCCAGTACTTGACTATCTTTAGATGCAGAAGTTACTGCTCTGCTATTTTCAGCTTTTCGTTTATTCTCTTCAATCTTGCGAAGATCTGCTCTATATTTTTCTTTGGAAACAAGCTCCTTTTCTCGAATTTTGTTTCCTGTCAAGGTGCTCCTCTTAGAACCACAACTCACAAAAAATATTAAACATACTAAAAACAATAATTTCTTTACCATATACTATTTTACAATCTTTATGTTATCATTCCACCCTTGCAAGCCACCTGTATGAATTGCTAATATCTTAGTTCCTGCACTAAACTTTTTACTATTTATCATATCCATCACTCCGTACATCATTTTACCAGTATAGATAGGATCTAATAATACTCCCGTATTTTCTTTAAAACTAAATATAAATTCTAAAAGCTCATTATTATACTTACCATAGCCACCAAAATGATACTCTAACGATAGATCCCAATTATCTTTTAATGTATATTTTTTTATTTCATCATATAAAAAATCTCCTCTTAATGCAGGAAAGCCAATAACTCTCTGACCATCAAAAGAACTATTAATTATTCCAGCGATAGTTCCTCCAGTACCTACTGCTGTGCAAATATATTGATATACGGAGTCTTCACTTTTCAATATTTCCTCTGTTCCTTTAATCGCTTCATCATTCGTTCCACCTTCTGGAACCAAATAAAACTTGCCAAACTTTTCTTCCAACATTGCGAAAAAAGCCTCATCATTTTTATTGCGATATTGTGTACGAGTAACAAATTCGAGAGTCATCCCATCTTCAATAGCTTTCGATAGTGTTGGATTATCTTCAATCTTATTTATTAACTCTTCTCCTCTTATCACTCCAATACAATCAAAACCAAATATCCGACAAGCTGCAGCTGTTGCAGCAATATGATTAGAATAAGCTCCTCCAAATGTCAATATCTTATTATATCCTAACTCTTTCGCCTTACTAATATTGTATTTTAATTTTCTAAATTTATTACCTGATATTTCCCTATGTAATAAGTCTTCCCTCTTTATAAAAAGCTCAATACCATCTACTAAAGGCAATGGATACTTCACTACAGGAACTTTATCACTACTAAATAAATTAATTACACTATCCACACTGTCCAAACAAAATTAAATTCATTAAAGCTGCATATAAAACAGCAATTAATTTATATTAATATTCACAATATATTTGAATTGCAAAAGTAATGGTAAAATTAGAACTTTTATTCTTCTTTTTAGTAACTTACCACTCCATTAACTAACTTTTATTAATATATATAATTAAACTATAAACAATGACTTTTCAAGAACTTATAATTCAAGGAATCCCAAATAACTTACCACCTATAAAAGAATATGATTTATCTATCAATCATGCTCCTAAAAGGAAAGAAATATTAAGCGATGAAGAGAAAAAACTAGCATTGCGTAACGCATTGCGTTATTTCGATCCAAAACATCACAAAACCTTACTACCTGAGTTCAAAGAAGAATTAGAAAAATATGGTCGTATTTACATGTACAGATTTCGTCCTGATTATAAAATGTATGCTCGACCAATCGATGAGTATCCAGGTAAATCATTACAAGCAAAGGCTATAATGTTAATGATTCAGAATAATTTGGACTATGCTGTTGCTCAACATCCTCATGAATTAATAACGTATGGAGGAAATGGTGCAGTGTTTCAAAATTGGGCTCAGTATTTACTTACTATGAAGTACTTATCTGAGATGACTGATGAACAAACATTAGTGATGTATTCTGGACATCCTATGGGGTTATTCCCATCGCATAAAAATGCCCCACGAGTAGTTGTTACGAATGGTATGGTTATTCCTAATTATTCCAAACCTGATGACTGGGAAAAATTTAATGCGCTAGGTGTTTCACAATATGGACAAATGACTGCTGGAAGCTATATGTATATAGGTCCTCAAGGGATTGTTCACGGAACAACGATAACCGTTCTTAATGGAGGAAGAAAAATAGCTAAAAACGGAGAAGATTTAACTGGTAAGATATTTGTAACTTCAGGTTTAGGAGGAATGAGTGGAGCTCAACCAAAAGCTGGTAATATTGCTGGCTGCATTACAATCTGTGCCGAGGTTAATCCAAAAGCTGTAAAAACTAGACACTCTCAAGGGTGGGTAGATGAAGTAATAAAAGATATCGATGAATTAATTATTAGAGTAAAAAAAGCAAAAGAAAACAAAGAAATAGTTTCCATCGCTTATGAAGGAAACGTAGTTGATATTTGGGAAAAATTTGATAAAGAAAACCTATACATTGATTTAGGATCAGATCAAACATCTCTTCACAATCCATGGGCAGGTGGATATTATCCTGTTGGTTTAACATTTGAAGAAGCAAACCTTTTAATGGCTACTGAACCTGAAAAATTCAAACAATATGTTCAAGAATCATTAAGAAGACAGGCGGCAGCAATTAACAAACACACTGCAAAAGGAACTTATTTCTTTGACTATGGAAATGCTTTTCTATTAGAAGCTTCAAGAGCAGGTGCAGATGTAATGGCTAGTAACGGTATCGATTTTAAATATCCTAGCTACGTTCAAGACATTATGGGACCAATGTGTTTTGATTATGGATTTGGTCCTTTTAGATGGGTATGTACTTCTGGAAAGGCTGAGGACTTAGCTAAAACTGATCAGATTGCTTGTGAAGTTTTAGAAGAAATGATGAAAGATGCTCCTAAAGAGATACAACAGCAAATGTCCGACAACATTAAATGGATAAAAGGCGCACAAGAAAACAAACTTGTAGTAGGCTCTCAAGCTCGTATTCTTTATGCAGACGCAGAAGGAAGAACAAAAATAGCAAAGGCTTTCAATGATGCTATTACAAAAGGAGATATTGGACCAGTAGTATTAGGACGTGATCATCACGATGTTTCGGGAACAGATTCACCATATAGAGAAACTTCGAATATATATGATGGTTCTAAATTTACTGCAGATATGGCTATTCAAAATGTAATTGGAGATAGTTTTAGAGGGGCGACCTGGGTTTCAATCCATAATGGAGGTGGCGTAGGATGGGGAGAGGTTATCAATGGTGGCTTTGGCATGTTACTTGATGGAACTAAAGAAGCTCAACAACGATTACAATCAATGCTACATTGGGATGTTAACAATGGAATAGCAAGACGTAGCTGGGCACGTAATGAAGAAGCAATATTTGCTATTAAAAGAGCAATGGCTGCTGAACCACTTTTAAAAGTTACATTACCTAATTTAGTTGACGATTCATTATTATAAAGTATATTAACGAAACTAAAAATCTTATGAAAAAACTAGCATTATTACCCTTGCTTGCATTGATATTGTTTTCAACTGCTTGTAGTAGTGTGAAAGTAACTGCAGACTATGATAAGTCAGCAAATTTCACACAATATAAAACATATGCTTTCTTTAAAGATGGCATTGATAAGGTTCAATTAAATGACCTAGACAAGAAAAGAATTCTAACAGCTATTGATAATGAATTAACAGCGAAAGGATTTGTAAAAACAGACAACAATCCACAATTGCTGATTAATATTTTTACAAAAGCACAAGAACAAGTTAATATAACCAATAACACTAGTTATCCTTATGGTCCATGGGGATATTATGGATGGGGTTATGCTCCGTATTGGGGCACCAACTCTACTTCTGTAACAACTTCTCTTGAAGGGAAGTTATATATAGATTTAATCGATACGAATAAAAAAGCATTAATCTGGCAAGGAATAGGTACTGGATATTTAGATAAAGCGCCCACACCAGAAAAGAAAGAGGAAAGAATTCAAGAATTTATTACTAAAATATTAGAGAAGTTCCCTCCTCAGATTAAATAAAATAATTGTTTATCTATAAATATCTGATCAAAATAAAAAGAACATACTAACATTTATATGTTTATTTAATAGAACAAATTATAAATACAAAAGAGACTGTCTTTACTTGTGAGACAGTCTCTTTTTGTATATTAAAACTATTATTTTATTGCTAATATATAGCGTTAATATGAAAATAAGCGAATATTATCTTTTAAAACAATATTAAAAACTAGGGACTGTCTCAAAAAGACAGTCCCTACATTTTAAAATATTTGTAAAGAAAATAAATAGCAAGTATACTATTTATTTGTAATTTTTTTATTTTCTTTTTAAAGTTGATAAATCATTAACCTTATTATCAAATGCCTCTGCGCCTAAAGATTTTATACTTTTAGAATCACCATTAGCAGATAATTTAATTTCATAAAAACCTTGGAACTTATTATTATAATCCGCTAACAAAGCTTCTTTAGATAATTCATCATTCCCTTGTACAACGAACTTAGCATTACCGAAACCTTTACCATCAATTGCTGTTAAAACAGGTACTGAGAATTTAGTATCCTTATCAGCTTCAAATGCTACTCCATTAATTTTCCCTCCATAACTATCTAATAATATTTTATCAGCACCAACTTCCCAAGGGAAAACAATATCTTTACTATCAGCATTTTGTTCAACATAAAATACTAAATACGCACCATTTTCATAATATTCTGCTTTTACAGTACCATCAATCTCTACTGTAAAAGTATTTATTCTAAAAGGAATATAAGTTTTACCTTCAAACTCCATTGAATATACAACCCCTCCTGATGTAAAATAAAATAACGCAGCACCTTTTAAATCAATAGCATTATTTCCAACCATTACAAAATTTTCTGTTGGAACTACAGTAGGCTCTTCAACCTTTACAAGCACTTCTTTTGAATCTTTAAAACCTTCTTTAGATGCAACAAATTTAAACTCACCTGCTTTAGTTGCAGTCCAAGTAGCACCTTTAATTGCTTCTCCACCTACTATTCTAATAATTGGATCAGCTACAGCTGCAGTACCATCAGTCACAGTAAAAGTTACCGTACCCCCAACTTTAACACTAATATTATCAGCTTTTAAAGTTAATGTTTTCTCAACAGGATCAGTTCCACCATCTTTTTCACTCACTGTAATTGTAACTGGAGCACTAGTTTTAGCACCTTTCTTCTTTGCTACAACATTGTATTTCCCAGCTTTATCAAACTTATGAGGAGTATATATCTGAGTATCCTCAATAAATAACTCTGCTGATGTATCAGCTTTACCATCTAAAGTGATAGTAAATTTAACAGAATCTCCTTCTTTAATTTCGGTCTTATCAGCAGTAACAGCTAACTGACCTTCTTTTACTTCGTCACTAGAGTTATCATCACTACTACATGACACCCCTAAAGTTACAAGCCCACTCAAGGCTAAAAACATAAATAATTTCTTCATAATTATAAAAATTGTAATTGGTTAAATCACGAGCAAGATATAAAAATAAATTCTACAACAAAAGATTTTTGTTAAAATTAACTGAAAATAAATAATAAAATACAAATCCCACAAAAACAAATACCTAAATAAATTACAAATAAACCACATTAAATACCATATAAAACTAAATATTCGAGAAAATACTTAAAAAATAAATATCTGCTATTTAATTATTTCTTAAACTAATCTAAACATATATTATCATACTTGCTTATAAAACTATTATATATAGACAAGGTTTGAATAACAATTTTATTATATTTACTTCATAACAAAACATATAATAATTATGAAGTTTCAAGAATATGAAAGCAACGAACTAATTGACAGATTACCACAACACTTAAAACAATTTATTAAACCGCAAAGTTATCAAGACTATACTCCTATTAATCAGGCTGTATGGCGATATGTTATGCGTAAAAATGTAGATTATCTATCAAAAGTTGCACATGAATCATATCTTGAAGGTTTACAAAAAACTGGTATTTCTATTGAAAACATACCTAGTATGTATGGTATGAATAGAATTTTAAAAGAAATAGGCTGGGCAGCTGTAGCAGTTGATGGTTTTATTCCACCAAATGCTTTTATGGAATTTCAAGCTTATAAAGTACTAGTAATCGCTAGTGACATTAGACAACTTGAAAACATTGAGTACACACCTGCTCCAGATATCATACATGAAGGCGCAGGACATGCACCAATTATAGCTAACCCCGAATATGCTGAATACCTTAGACGTTTTGGCGAGATTGGCTGTAAAGCCATATCTTCGGGTAAAGATTATGAAATCTATGAAGCTATTAGATTATTATCTATACTAAAAGAAGCAGAAGGTGTCGATCCTAAAGAAATAGAAGAGGCAGAAAAACAAGTTGAATTATTACAGAACGACACAAGTGAACCATCTGAAATGTCACTAATCAGAAATTTACATTGGTGGACTGTTGAGTATGGATTAATAGGAACTTTAGATAACCCAAAAATATATGGAGCAGGGCTATTGTCTTCAATTGGTGAGAGTGCTTGGTGCATGACTGATAATGTAAAGAAAATTCCTTACTCAATTGAGGCTGCTAAACAAGAGTTTGATATTACTAAACCTCAACCTCAACTATTTGTTACTCCTGATTTTGCTTACTTAAGTGAAGTATTAGAGGAATTTGCAAATAAAATGGCAATTAGAAGAGGAGGCTTAACAGGAATTAAAAAACTGATAGATTCAAAAGCACTAGGAACTATTGAATTAAATACTGGTATACAGATTTCTGGTGTATTTACAAGAGTTATAGAAAACGAAGGAAAACCAGCCTATATTCAAACAACAGGGCAAACAGCTTTAGCATATAGAGAAAAAGAATTGGTAGGACATGGAACTGAAACTCATCCACATGGTTTCGGAACAGCATTAGGTCGTTTAAAAGGTATAAATCTTGCTATCGAAGATATGAGTCCTCGTGACTTAAAGGCTTATAATTTATATGAAAATAAACCAGTTACACTTGAATTTGAAGGAGGTATCACCGTTTCTGGAATTAATATTACAGGAATACGAAATATTCATGGTAAGATAATACTTATTAGTTTTAAAGACTGTACCGTAACTTACAACGACGAAATATTATTTAAACCAGAATGGGGAACCTATGATATGGCAGTAGGTGCAGAAGTAATTTCTGCCTTTTCTGGTCCCGCTGATTATAATAGTTTTGATTTAATCACTCACGTACCATCTAGTAAAACCATTAAACAAAAAAGAGATGAACAGAAATTAAAACTAGAAAAACTTTATAATAATGTTCGTGAAAAAAGAGAAACAAATAATGACGCAGATTTAAGTAATATTCTAAATACACTTATAAATGAGCACCCAAAAGATTGGTTATTAAGTATTGAAATACTAGAACTAGCCAAAAAAGAAAATAACATTAATCTATATGATAAAGCAATAAATCATTTACAAGACGTTCAAAAGGAAAGACCCGAAGTAGCTCATTTAATAAAAGATGGAATAGCTATTATAAATAATTCTTAGGACTCTTTATCGCAGAAAAATCAGTATCGGATTCAATTACATTACCATTGTACTGCAATTGCCATCCCATACTATTAGTTAATATCAAAATTTTAGAAAGTTCACTTATAAGGCGATTCTCTGCATTTGCCTTTAAAGTGGACTTCTCTATTTTATCTTCTATATCCTTTCTAATCTTTTTATTGATTTTATTATAATCATCTCCAACAAAAGGATTAAAAGTACTTTGTTCTACATCATAAATTTTATAATCTGGGTAAATATTCACTTCAGCTTCTGGAATTGACATTAATTGAATTACCTTGTTCTTCTCATCTATTTGATATTTCAATTGACTCATATCATATCCTATAGTAGCTTTCGCATTGACAATAACTACAGCTTTCTTATCAAATGAAATTAAATTCAAAAAGTACTTTTGCTGATCTTTATACGTCATTACTTGAGAAAAATTAGCTTCGGTAACAATTAGCTTACTTACATTCTTCAACTGCTCTTGAATAAAAGCAGTGTCATATTCCATTTCAGTATTACTTTTATTAACAAACAAACTATTGTATAATATTGCACCAGTAAACATAAAGAATACTACTATAAATAAACTAAAAATTACTCTCAATACTTTTCTCATAACTACCTAAAATTCATAAAAGGATATTTCTCTAACAAATAATCTATTTTCTCAACTAAGCTATCTAAAAAAGCTAAATGCTGTTCGGCAGTTGGATTAAAAGGACGATGATTTAATCCGTTTTGCACTTCTTTTACCTTCTGCATTGTCGGATACATATCCTGATGTATCCAGCATGCTACAAATCGTTCCCAGATATAATCAATAGCTAGTTCATTTGGATGTAACATATCTGCCTTATAAAAGCGATAATCACGCAACTCATCCATTATTATTTCATAAGAGGGAAAATATACCAATGCGTCATTAGCCAACGTATCAAGAGCATCATGTAAAGCAGTAAACAATAAAGATTTACTTCTTTGATTCTCCACTATACCATCTTTAAAATGCCTAACTGGAGAAATAGTTAGAATAATCTCAATCGAAGGATTAATCTTTCTCGCTAATTTAACAATATTAACGTAACTATTAAAAATTTCTGAATAACTTAATAGTCTTTTTCTGAAAGTACTTTGAGGTAATTTATGACAATTAGCAACTAACTCACTTGTCTCTAAATGTTCATATACCCAAGCAGTACCAAAAGTCAATAACAAAAAAGAGCTTTCTTTTAGAGCCATCTGTAAATCAAAAAGCTTGACATTTAATTTAGTTATAATATCCTCTTTTTCCAATTCATTCATATCAGAATGAGTCGCAAAACAGCTCCAAACTTCATTATGACAAAACACATCACTCTCAGTAAATTCATAGCCATCCACTGCATATTGCATTACACGCTCTATTGCCTTTTGGACTAAACAATATTCCAAATGGGTTAACTACATTTTGAAATTGATAATCTTTTAGTTTCTCACTAATGTTAACAGCAAAACAAGATCCTAAAGAAAGAATCTTATCATCATAGGTTATCGTCTTATTACTTTTTTAATAGGAACAACAGTACTAAACTTCATAATTACACTATTTA
>NZ_BAEX01000102.1 GCF_000246945.1 Myroides injenensis M09-0166 | reverse complement strand
TATTTCTTTATCTCTAGCTATCTTTCAAAACTTCTGTGACTAAAAACTCACCATCAACATTAATAAAATAATCTTCACAGGGGATTTCAGCATTAGTTATGTCTTCAAAATAGATTTCTATATCAAATATATCCTTTACATATTAACAGGATATGAGATTTTCTGTAAACATTTTAATTATTTCGGTGAAACAAAAAGCACCTCACTTTTTTTCAAACACAAAAAACACAACTAACTAAAATACAACACTTTACCATAAAAACAATCTTTTGGGTTAAAATTAGAATGCTTGCCAAAGCTAGTATTCATAAGCACTAGAGCAAAATCCTTCAACAGTTCTTCAACAATTCCCCATGATTGCTCTATATAGAAGGCTGTTTGTTGAAGGAATCTTGAAGAACTGTTGAAGCATTGTTGAAAAAGTCATATCTTCTATAACAATAATGGGAGATAAGGAATCAATTATTCCATTAATCAATTCATTATTAAAAAGTTTGAAAATAAAACGGCTGTAATGAAGTGGATGAGCGACAATAAGATGAAGTCATCTTAACTTTTTCGTTTTCTAAAATTTCTATACCCCTACTTTATTTTACAAAAAATAGAGACAACCACATTATCATATTACGAGAGCTTAAACTAGAAAATATTTTATCAATATGTTTCTCTACGCTGCTTCAAGTACAATTCAAGAAATACCTTACTTACCGATATAAACAAAAAAGGTCATCATTTCTGATGACCTTAAATCCGATAGAATCTTCCAATTTGCTCAATTATCAAAACTATCTTGTTTCCTATTTCTTAAAATAAATTTCCCTACTTATTTAAGAACTGTAAATATACTTAAAACTTCTAAAACAATCAAAGAAGTATAATCTTTTTGCCTAATGGCTTTTATATCATGCTAAATAAAAAATGTACATCTAGTAATTAAAGTTACATCTTGAATTTAGCTAGCTATTTTTTATAAAATCATTTCGTTATAAGACAATATTGTCGTGTATCCTTTGTTCTTAAAATATGTTGTAGGATCATCTTGACAAGCAACTAGAACAAAATCTCCACCCCATCCCCCAAGGCTTTTTATTGCACCATTAAAATCCCTAAATAGCTGATTTTTTACAGTAGGCTGTTTTAAGATATTAGAAAGTATATTTTCATGCTCACTCATCAGATATTGCAATTCTTCTAAACTAGACGCTGATGCAATTTTCTTACTGATAGATGAAATATACTCTTTCTCTTTTTCGATACTACCTCTACTCGTTCTATAATTTGCAATTGCTATTTTACTATCCATTTTTTGATTGAGATAAACAAAATAGAGGTGGTTTAAGAAACTAGGTTGAAAATCAAAAGTTTCTATAATTGGATTATTGTCTTTTGTACGTGTATAAAAAAGAGCTTGATTATTTTGAGCACAAGCAATATCATAACCACTTCCTCCAAATGATTGTTCTAATAACTCAAAAGCATTGATCTTAAACCATTGCGCAATATTATTAATCCAAGTAGATGAAGTTCCTAAACCCCATAATCTAGGAAAAGATAAATTACACTCAACTTGAAAGCCATTATCTTTATTTGATAAAATATCTCCATTAAGTTTATGAGCTGTCCTTAGTACACTTACTAATGTTTTTAAATACTCACTCCCAATAATTTCAACATCAGAAATAATGTTTGTAATAGCTATTTCCTCTTGCATCCATTTATTACCATTGCTATCATAAGATATCCACTTCACAACAGGAGTGGCTATTGTCTGAACGGTCATATCTTGCCCAAACTTGGTTGGTAAAGCAAAAGCAAGTGCTCCATCCAAAACGAGATACTCGCCAGAGATCAGTAACTTACCATTACTATAGTACTTCTCACTCATTACTTACGTAAACTTTCTAATAATTCGACCACAGCGCTATGAGAAACAACATTCTTCTCGAAATGAGCAACCACTTTAATACGCTCTTCATCAGTAGCTTTAAATTGGTTTAATATATTCATCAAGTGCATCTTCATATGTCCTTGCTGAATACCAGTAGTAGTAAGAGATTTTACAGCTGCAAAATTCTGTGCCAATCCTGCAACAGCTACTACTTCCATTAATTCAGTCGCCGATGGACGTTGTAGCATTTGTAAAGCTATCTTCACCATTGGATGTAATGATGTCAATCCTCCTACTGTACCAAGTGCTAGAGGTAGATCAATCCAGAATCGAAAGATTCCATCTTTAATTTCTGCATGAGATAAACTACTATATTGACCGTTTCGTGATGCAAATGCATGAACTCCAGCTTCTATTGCTCTAAAGTCATTTCCCGTAGCTAATACAACAGCATCCACTCCATTCATTACTCCTTTATTATGTGTAACAGCTCTAAAAGGCTCTACCTCGGCGATACGAACTGCCTGTACAAATTTCTCTGCGAATAGTTGAGGATTCTTAATATCACTAGATTCTAAATCCTCTACAGGACAACTTACCTCAGCACGAACAACGCAGTTTGGTACATAATTTGACAAGATACTCATAACTACATTGATCTCTTTTTCCTCTTGAGAAAAAGCCTTATAATTAATTGCCTTCTCTTTAAGGGTAGTAGCAATTTGCTCTAGACAAGAATTGATAAAATTAGCCCCCATACTATCAATAGTTTCAAATGTCACATGTAATTGATAATAATTTGGTATATCAGCAGTTTTATCTCTTAATACAATATTTTTGATACCACCACCACGCTTTTGCATATTTTGTGTGATAGATAAAGTATCATCTAAAAAGGTCTTTTGAGTATCATAAATAAAAGTAGTCAATTTACTTTTATCACCTTTATATATAAAATGCACTTGACCTATTTTTTCAGTACCCAAAATCGTTGTTTTGAATCCACCTCGTTCTGACCAAAATTTAGCAGCTTTAGAAGCAGCTGCCACTACTGAACTTTCTTCAATAACCATCGGTATTGTATACCACTTTTCATTAATCAGAAAGTTAGGTGCTACACCAAAAGGTAAATAAAAATTAGTAATTGTATTCTCAATAAACTCATCGTGAAGCTTTTGCAACTCTTCATCTGAATTCCAATATTGTTCAATTAATTCAATTACATCTTGGGGATTACTAAAATAAGTCTTTGCTATCCAATTGATTTTGTCACCTTTACTTAATTTAGAAAATCCATTAATATTACTTGCCATGTCAATTTTTATTTATGCGACAAAGATAAGCCATTCTTCTAAGGTTAAAAAAACTAAAAAAACCACAATTCATAGTTTTTATTTAATTTATTGTGACTTTTATTAATAAAACCGAGTCAACAGATTTAAGCTTTTATTGGTTAATCTTAAAAAAAAATTGGTGCAAATCATATTTTTTCACTAAAATTGGAAGTTTTTTCGATTAAATATATAATGAAACACCTTAACTTTACTATACTTTTTTGTGTAATAGCTTCACAATTTAGCTTTGCACAAAGGCAGATTGAACTTAAAGAAATTTGGGATGGAACATTCCGTACCAAAGCAATGCAGTCAGTAAATGCTATGGAAAATAGCAACCAATATTCACGAATTGAATATATTTCTGACAATAAACAAGTCATCAATCTTTATGACTTTGAAACTCTAGAAAAGGCAAAAACCATATTCAACAATACTGATTTTTCAGAAATAAAATCAATAGATACTTACGTTTTTGATAATGACGAAAAGCAAATTTTAATAGGAACTAATACTACTCCAATCTTTCGTCGTTCTTTCCTAGCTGATTACTTTCTATTTAACCCAGCAAATAATTCAATTGTTAAGATAGCTGATCATAAGATCATAGAGCCTACCTTCTCAAAAGATGGTTCTAAAATTGCTTATGCTTATCAGAACGATTTATTTATCTATGATATTGCTACTAAGAAAACAGAGCAAGTTACTCATGATGGTAAAAAGAATCACATTATCAATGGTATTTCGGATTGGGTTTATGAAGAAGAGTTTAGCATCGTTAGAATGTTTGATTGGAATAAAGACGGGAACAAATTAGCTTTCGTGAAATTTGACGAAACTGAAGTACCAGAATATTCAATGGACGTATATGGTACAGGATTATATCCTACTCAGGAAAAATTTAAATACCCAAAAGCAGGAGAAAACAACTCTGTGGTTTCAATCCATATCTACGATTTAAATACTAAAAACACTTCAGAAGTTAACTTATCAGAGTTTAATGATTTCTATATACCTAGAATTAAATGGACAAATGATAACAATTATTTGAGTGCTCAAATAATTAATAGACATCAAAATGACTTAAAATTGTTTTTTATTGATGGAAACACATTAAATAAAAAACTAATTCTAAATGAAACAGACAAAGCATATGTTGATGTTAACACTATTAACTTCCTTGATAATAATGATTTCATTTGGTTAAGTGAAAGAGATGGTCATAATCACTTATACCACTACAACAAAGAGGGAAAACTAGTAAATCAGATTACGAAAGGAGATTGGGAAGTAACAGATTACTATGGAATTGATCCAAAAGCTAAAAAGCTTTATTTCCAATCAGTAGAAAGAGGTTCTATATATCGCGATATTTTTGCTATTGACCTAAATGGAAAAAACAAGAAACAACTAACTAATCAAGAGGGAACTAATACTGCTATATTTAGTCCAAAATTTGATTTATTCATCAATACTTATAGTTCTACATCTACAGCACCAACTTATACTTTACGTAATTCAAAAACAGGAAAAGTAGTTAAAGAAATATTAAGTAATCAAGCGTTAGAAGAAAAACTGCAAGAATATAACTTACCTCAAAAGGAATTTACACAAATACCTACTGATAATGGCATGATGTTAAATGCATGGGTAATGAAGCCAAAAGATTTCGACCCTAAAAAACAATATCCAGTATTCATGTATCAATATAGTGGACCAGGGTCTCAACAAGTGGCAGATAAATGGTTTGATTCAAATGACTATTGGCATGCAATGTTGACCCAAAAAGGATATATCGTAGTTACAGTAGATGGTAGAGGAACAGGATTCAGAGGTGCTGATTTCAAAAAACTAACACAACTACAATTAGGAAAATACGAAGTACAAGATCAAATAAACGCAGCAAAATATTTAGGTAATCTAGATTATATCGATGCAAATCGTATAGGAATATGGGGATGGAGTTATGGAGGTTTTATGTCATCAAATTGTTTACTTCAAGGTAATGATGTATTTAAAATGGCAATAGCTGTAGCACCTGTGATTAATTGGAGATATTACGATAGTATCTATACAGAGCGATACATGACTACCCCACAAGAAAATCCTAGTGGGTATGACAATAACTCTCCTTTTACTCATGCAGATAAACTAAAAGGACGTTATTTATTAATCCATGGTACTGCAGATGATAATGTGCATGTTCAAAATGCAATGGCAATGATAGAAACGCTTGTTCAAAAAAACAAAGATTTCGATTGGTTAATATACCCAGATAGAAATCACGGCATTTATGGAGGTAATACTCGATTACAGTTATATACTAAAATGACAAATTATATACTTAATAACTTATAGTATTTTCGTTATACATAACAACTTACATTAAAACAAACTAATAAAATTACAAATGGCAGCAGAAACAGCTACTAATTCAGATCTATTTAAGTCAAAGGTGCTTGGTCACCCTGCAGGTCTATTCGTTCTATTCTTTACAGAGATGTGGGAACGATTCTCCTTTTACGGGATGAGAGTATTATTGATACAATTCTTAACAGCGAAAGTATTATTTGATGATCCATTTTCAGGATGGGGATGGTCAGCAGAGCAAGCTGGTGCATTATATGGTACATATGCAATGTTATTGTATTTAACCCCAATATTAGGAGGTGTAATTGCAGATAAATATATAGGATCACGTTGGGCAGTGATTGTAGGAGCTATTGTAATGACAATAGGACACGCTGCAATGGCTTTTGATGCAAAATTTATGTTTTTTATAGGTTTAGCGTGTCTGGTAATTGGTACAGGATTCTTTAAACCTAATATGCCTTCTATATTAGGTGAAATGTATAAATATCTTCCAGAAAAGAAAGATGCAGCTTATACAATTTTCTATATGGGAGTTAACTCAGGTGCTTTCTTTGGAATGATGTTATGTGGTTACTTAGCTGAGCGCGTAGGATGGCATTTTGGATTTGGTCTTGCAGGTATTTTTATGCTATTAGGAACGTTACAGTTTTGGTTCTCTAAACCTTTATTTGGAAACATTGGAGAATTGAAAAAAGTTGATGAAACTATTGAAAAAACAGCAGCCCAAAAAGAAGAAGATAAAGAAACTAGAAATCCTTTTACAACATTAGATTATATCTTGATTGTACTTGTTTCCGTTATCGGATTGTTATATGCATTTAATGACCCGTTATCTAAGAATAATGTATATGATATGTTCGCAAGTTTGGATACACCATTCTTAAGAGGACAAAATATAATGGCTATCATTGCCTTAGTACTTTTCTTATTCTTAGTGATATCTAGAATAATGCGTTATGGAAAAATAATTAGAGATAGAATGTTTGCAGTTATTCTACTTGCATTTTTCTTAATGTTCTTCTTTATGAGCTTTGAACAAGGTGCTACATCATTAGTACTTGTAGCAAGAGATTATGTAGATAGATCATTAGAAGGTACTTCTCTAATTGTATTTAACGTAATTAACACCTGTTTGACAATTATTCCGCTGATAATAATTTCAGGAGTCTTAGTTATGTTAGCAAAAGCTACTTGGAAAAAAATTGCATTATCAAATATTATATTATTTATCTGTTTTGGAGCGATTTGGGCAGCAGCAATATGGATGTTATCAAATGAATTTTCAAAAGAAGCATCTCAGATAACAGTTTCATGGTTTTCTATCTTAAACTCTTTCTTCATTATTGCATTAGCTTCTTCTGTATCCAAACTTTGGGATTCTAAATACAATCCTCCAGCAGCATTTAAATATGGAATTGGTTTACTACTTGTAGCTATAGGTTTCTTAATTCTTGGATTAGGAGCTTTAGGTGCTGGAGATGGAGTAAAAATGTCAATGATGTTCCTAGTATTAACATACTTATTCCATACCTTAGGAGAATTATTTATTTCACCTGTTGGATTATCTTATGTATCTAAACTTGTACCAGGTAAAATGCTTGCATTTATGTTTGGAATGTGGTATTTAGCTTTAGCTATTGCACAGAAGTTTGCTGCAATACTAGGTGGACAAATTGAAGTTATCAAAAATGACTATTCATTAAGTCATTTCTTCTTCTTATTCACATTGATACCTGCTGCGGCTGGTATATTAGTAATGCTGGTAAATCCACTATTGAAAAAATTAATGCATGGCGTCAGATAAGACACCATGTTCTTACGACAATAAAAATAAATTAATAAAATGAGTCAGACACAGACATTAGAAGAGATTCAGAATTTTTCGGGGAAATACCCGAAACAAATTTGGAGTTTATTTTTCTCAGAAATGTGGGAGCGTTTTAGCTTCTATGGGATGAGAGGAATGCTGGTATTTTTTATGATTGACCAGCTTAATTTTGCAGAAGCACAAGCAAATTTACAATATGGAGCTACGCAGGCATTCGTATACGCTTTTACTTTCTTAGGAGGTATTTTTGCAGACAAAATTCTAGGATTCCGAAAATCTCTTTTCTGGGGAGGCTCAATGATGATATTAGGAAGTTTAATACTTGCTTTTGACCCACACACCTACTTCTTTGAAGGTATTGCATTCACCGTAATTGGAACCGGTTTCTTTAAGCCAAATATTTCGACAATGGTTGGATACCTTTATAAAAAAGGAGATAGTCGTACTGATGCAGGTTTCTCTTTATTCTATGCTGGTATTAATTTAGGAGCATTAATTGGAGGATATCTATGTATTGCTATTGGTAAGGGGCACATCTTTGAAGATACTATTGGTCATGAACACCGTTGGAACGTAGCATTTGGTTTAGCTGCTCTAGTAATGTTGATAAGTTTAATCAACTTTATCTTTACAAAAAGACATTTAGGTCCAATCGGTTTACAACCAACAGAAAAATTAAAAGATGGAAATGAGAAAAGAATGCCTTTGTGGAAAGAAATAGGTACTTATGTATTGACTTTTGCAATGATTCCAGTAATCGTTTTCATGATTGACAATACTGAGTATACAGCATACTTTATGTATTCTGTAGGACCACTTGCATTATTATACTTGTTCTATGAGATGACAAAACTAAATTCATCAGAACGCAAGAAAATATTTGCAGCTTTAATCTTCATTATGTTCTCTATCCTATTCTTTGGTATTTATGAACAAGCTGGAGGTTCGCTAAGTATATTCGCAGCAAAAAATCTTAATTCTGATTTATTAGGAATGCATTTAGATCCAAATGGTGTAAATAATTCTGGAGGTGCTTTCTTCATTATCTTTATTGCACCAGTCCTAGGTTTACTATGGATTTGGCTAGCTAAAAAAGGTATTGAACCAAATACAATTATCAAATTTGGATTAGGTTTCTTATTATTAGGAGCTGGATATTATGCCTTGTTTGCAACTAGATTATTTGCAGACTTACAAGGTATGACTTCTTTAGATTTCTTTACTTTTGCATTATTAATCATTACGCTAGGAGAACTTTGTTTGTCTCCGATAGGACTATCTATCATGACAAAACTTTCTACTCCAAATCTTCAAGGTATGATGATGGGTATGTGGTTTTTAGCTAGTGCATATGGTCAATATATGGCAGGAATCATTGGAGCTGCGATGTCTACTCCAGATACTGAGAACGCTTCTAACTATGATGCTTTAATATCATATACAGATGGTTATAAAGAATTAGGACTATATGCTTTAATCGCAGGTATTGCTTTAATCATTTTATCTCCACTAATTAAAAAATTAATGCAAGACGTACGATAAGTATTATATTGCATTCGAAATAAACAAATAAATAAATAAAAAAGTCGCTTTAGTTAAGCGGCTTTTTTTATTTACTCCACGTAATTTTCACATTTTATTCATTGCAGTATAAAATATAGGAATTAACTTACACAACTTAATTTTAAACTCCCCTAATTGCCATGATGCAGAATAATAAGAATTTTGGACAAACTTTAAAGTCCTTTAATAAAAACTTTTGGATAGCAAGTTTTATGGAATTAATGGAAAGGTGGGCTTGGTATGGTATTTATACTTTATTAGGTCTTTATCTTGTAGGTTCCACAGACACAGGTGCGCTTGGTTTCGATCACGTACAGAAAGGTAGTATCATGGGAGGTGTAGTAGGTATATTATATTTCTTACCTTTATTTTTTGGAGTTATTGCAGACCGTATTGGTTATAAAATTTCATTGATAATTTCATTTATCATTATGATTGCTGGTTATTATCTTTTAGGAGAAGTAACGGCATATACCAATGTCTATACAGCATTCTTATTAGTAGCAATAGGAGCTGCATTTTTTAAACCCGTAGCATCAGCTATTATTGCTAGTAATACAGACGAATCTACAGGAACATTAGGTTTTGGTATTTTCTATATGATGGTAAATATTGGAGGATTTATTGGCCCAGCTATGTCATCTGGATTGCGCACTACTTATGGATGGAAGATAATCTTTATACAGGCAGCTATTGTAATTGCTATTAATCTATTTGTCGTTTTATTTTTCTATAAAGAAACAAAAATAGAAAAACCAAAAGACTCAATAGGTAAGGCTATAAAAGACTCTATTTTAGGAATTTTTGAAGCTCTAAAAGATGTACGCCTAGGTATCCTTCTATTATTAATGATAGGGTTCTGGACTATGTTTAATCAGCTATTCAATACATTGCCTAACTTTATAGAAGATTGGGTTAACTCTGCAGCATTAAGTAAGTGGATTAATGAGAATATACCTTTCTTAGGCACTTTACTTACACAGGATGGTCAAGTAAAACCAGAATGGTTTACTAATATTGACTCCTTTATGATTATCATTTGTCAAGTAACTATCTCTTACTTTGTGACAAAAATGCGTCATATTAATGCTGTTATTAGAGGTGCGCTAATCGCAAGTATTGGAGTAGGACTTACATTCTATACACATAATCCTTTATTTACAATTTTAGGTACTATGATTTTCTCTATTGGGGAAATGATGTCTAGCCCTACAGTTTCTTCTTTCATCTCATTAATTACTCCTAAAGGAAAAGATGGGCTATACCAAGGAACATACTTTCTACCAGTAGCAGCTAGTTATTTTGTTACTGATTATATCTCAGGACACCTTTATCAATCTTGGTCTGACAAGTTATCATTACTTAAAAGAGAAATGACAACACGTGACATCCCAATGCCTGAAGTAATAACTCACGAACAATTTATAGAACAAGGAGCTAAAACATTAAATATGTCTATTTCTGCTTTCGAAAAACAATTCAATCTAAAAGCAGATACTGTTGATTGGACAGCAGTCGTACAATCATTCAAAGACTTTGCAACTTCGAAAAGCATTGATATTAGTCAAGTGCACTTTCCTTTCTCTAAAAATGAATACTTTGCATTAGCAGAGTCAAAATTAGGAATGTCACATTGGGATGTAGTTGATATGCTTTGGAATACTTACACTCCTAATAAAATATGGTATGTGATATTTGGTATTGGAATCTTTTCAGTCGTAACTTTAGTTATTTATGACAGATTAATAATTAGACCAATAGAGAATAAAAAACATTAAGTATATAAAATTCTTAGTAATAAATACTACGTGT
>NZ_BAEX01000103.1 GCF_000246945.1 Myroides injenensis M09-0166 | reverse complement strand
TCTTATCTGGAAAATAGGAAAATAAATATATAGTGGAACAATACCTGCTTTTTTCAAAAACTTCTTCGTAGAAGGAAAACTAAGTTATTAAACAAAATAGAGTAGATCTATTAAAAAAGAGTAAAAACAAAAAAAAGCTAGACATTTCTGTCTAGCTTTCTGCTCCCCCTCTTGGGCTCGAACCAAGGACCCTCTGATTAACAGTCAGATGCTCTAACCAACTGAGCTAAGGAGGAAGGTGTGTTACCTTTATTGCGGTGCAAATATAAAACGTTTTTCTACACTTGCAAACGTATAAACCCTTTTTTTTATATTTTTTTTATTTCACAAAAATTGCTCTGTAAATATCATTTCCATTTGCATACAACAACAGCCCTATAAGGATAAAGAAACCAACCATTTGCGCTTTCTCTAAAAATTTATCACTAGGTTTTCTACCAGATATCATCTCATATAATAAAAACATTACATGTCCCCCATCTAGCGCAGGAATAGGTAATAAATTCATAACTCCTAGCATAATTGATAACATTGCAGTAATACTCCAAAATACTTGCCAACTCCAAACAGATGGAAAAATATCATACATGGTTTTAAAACCTCCAAGTCCTTTATATGCCCCAGTCTCTGGTTGAACTATCTTTTTTAATTGATCAAAATATTTACCAATTCTCTCTTTTCCCATATGCAAACCAGCAGGAATAGATTCTGCTAAAGAATAATCTTGCTTACTAACTTTATAAATACCTAATTTTTCAAGATTATCTATTGGTAGCCCACCAGCATAAGCTACATTAAGCTTTCCATCATTATCAATCACAAGATTAACAGCTTTTTCTTCACCATCTCTAATAACGATAGCTTCTACTTCTTTTCCTTTGTTGTTTTCAAGAACAACAGCCACCTGATCACTATAAGGAGTAGAAACACCAGCAATACTTTTTACAATATCACGAACTTGCAAAGTTCCTTCATTAACTGACTCTTCTGAAAATCCAGCAATAACAAAAGGAATACGCAACGAAATCAGCCCTGCATTTCTATTACTCATAATTTGATCAATAAGATCAACAGGAAGATCAATAGTCTCCTCTACCCCATTACGCTCGACAACAACATGCTTTCCAAGAAGAATAGCTTCAGGTACATTAAAGAAATTTTCATATTCTTTTCCATCAACAGATACAATTTTGTCTCCTGTTTGTAATCCCGCCTCCAAAAGTGCTGGAGATTGTACTAAAACACCATCAGTAATATCATCGTTTGCAATATATTTTTCTCCATACGCATAAGCCATTCCTATATAAATAAGAAAAGCCAAAATAAAATTAACTGTTACTCCACCTAACATGATAATTAATCTTTGCCAAGCTGGTTTTGAACGAAACTCCCAAGGTTGCGGTTCTTTTTCTAATTGCTCAGTATCCATACTTTCATCCACCATACCAGCAATTTTTACATATCCACCTAGCGGCAGCCATCCTATTCCATAAACAGTCTCTCCTATTTTCTTTTTGAATAAAGAAAACTTAACGTCAAAAAATAGATAAAATTTTTCAACTCTAGTTTTAAAAAGCTTCGCAGGAATAAAATGTCCAAGTTCATGAAGAATAATCAATAATGACAAACTCAATAAAAATTGAGATAATTTAATAAGTATATCCATTTCGTTTTATTACATTCTTAAGTATAATCGAGCAAAAATAAAGTTTTACTTTCACTAATTCACGTTTTTTTTATGAAGTATTATTTTTTACCAATTCTTTCACAAATATTATCTAAATGAATTAGTTCAAAGTAAAAGAAAAGATTCGAATATAAAATACAATTGAATCAATATCATATAAAAAAAGTTAGTGTTGTTAATAAAAACGCTTAGTAATAGAAAAGTATTTTCTAACTTTGCTCTATTAAATAAATTATTTAAAGTATGTTACAGATAGCTTTTATTAGAGAAAATCAAGAAAAAATAATCCAAGGATTAGCTAAAAGAAATCTTGATGTTGTGGATTTGCTAAAAGAAGTGCTAGAACTAGATGAGAATAGAAGAAGCACACAAGTGGAATTAGACAATGTATTAGCAGAATCTAACAAGCTATCCAAAAATATCGGTGAGTTAATGAAAAATGGTGAGAAAGCAAAAGCTGAACTTATCAAAGAAAAAACTTCAAACTTACGTGAGCAAAGTAAAGAACTTACGGAACAATTAAATAAAATATCTGCAGAATTAACAGAGAAATTATATACAATCCCTAACGTTCCAACAGATATAGTTCCTGCAGGAAAAGATGCTGATGACAATCTAAATGTTTTTGAAGCTGGCGAAGTACCCCAATTACATGAAGGAGCTTTACCACACTGGGAGCTTGCAAAAAAATATGATATTATAGATTTCGAATTAGGGAATAAAATTACAGGGGCAGGTTTTCCAGTATATAAAGGTAAAGGAGCTCGTTTACAGAGAGCCTTAATTTCTTATTTTCTAGATAAGAATACGGAAGCAGGTTATAAAGAGTTTCAAGTTCCTCATTTAATCAACGAGGCATCAGGATATGGAACAGGACAATTACCAGACAAAGAAGGACAAATGTATCACTCTACAGTAGATGATTTATATCTTATACCTACTGCAGAGGTACCTGTAACAAATATTTTCCGTGATGTAATCCTGCAAGAAGCTGAATTACCTATTATGTGTACAGCATATACTCCATGTTTTCGTAGAGAAGCTGGATCTTATGGGGCGCATGTAAGAGGCTTAAATAGATTACACCAATTTGATAAAGTAGAAATTGTTAGAATTGAACATCCTGATAACTCTTATATAGCATTAGATGGAATGGTAGAACATATTAAAGGAATTTTAAATGAATTGAAACTTCCTTACCGTATCTTAAGATTATGTGGTGGAGATATGGGATTCACTTCTGCATTGACATATGACTTTGAAGTATTTTCAACTGCGCAAGACCGTTGGTTAGAAATTAGTTCAGTATCAAACTTTGAAACATTCCAAGCCAATAGACTTAAACTTCGTTTTAAAGACAAAGAAGGTAAAAATCAATTAGCACATACTTTAAATGGAAGCTCATTAGCATTACCACGAGTATTAGCAGGAATTTTAGAAAATTATCAAACACCAGAAGGTATTGTAATACCTGAAGTATTAAGACCATATACTGGATTTGATATTATAGACTAACAAAAAAAGATTTTATTAATATATACATATAAAGCACCAAATACGAAAAAGCCATTTGGTGCTTTTTTTATCTTTATAAACAAAAAAGAAAAAAAACATATGATTATCTACAATATAACAGTAAATATTCATGAAAGTGCACATGATGCATGGATGAATTGGGCCAACCACACTTATATACCTGAGATACTAGCAACTAAAAAGTTTGACAAAGCTCGAATGATAAAAGTACTAGTTGAAGAAGAAATGGGAGGAATTACATATTCTATTCAATTTGAAACAACTGACAAAGAAAGATTAGCTAAATTTTATGCAGAGGATTTTGATCGTTATGAAAATGAAGCAAAGAGATTATTTGGAGAATTAATGCTTACCTTCAAAACAGAATTAGAGGTAATCAAAGAATATTAATAACTACATTGTTATGGAAAAAGTAAAAGCTAAAAAACATCTTGGACAACATTTTTTAACCGATGAAAGTGTTGCAAAACGCATTGCAGATACACTAACATTAAAAGGTTATAACAAGGTCATCGAAATTGGTCCAGGAATGGGAGTTTTAACAAAATATATTCTTGATAAGCCAATCGAAACGTTTGTTGTAGAAATTGATACAGAATCTGTTGATTATTTAAATAAGTACTACCCTAAATTACATAATCATATTTTTGCTCAAGATTTTTTAAAATTTGATATTGTTCAAGCCTTTAATCAAGAGCCATTTGCTGTAATAGGGAATTTCCCTTATAATATATCTACTCAAATTGTTTTTAGAGCACTTGAGCTTAGAGATTACATTCCTGAATTTTCTGGAATGTTTCAAAAAGAAGTAGCTGAACGCATTTGCGAAAAGAAAGGAAGTAAGGCTTATGGAATACTTTCTGTATTAACTCAAGCTTTTTATGAAACAGAATACTTGTTTACTGTTTCTGAGCATGTATTTAACCCTCCCCCAAAAGTAAAGTCAGGAGTAATGCGCATGCGTAGAAAAGAGAACTATGCGCTTCCTTGTAGTGAAAAGCTTTTCTTTACTGTAGTAAAAACAGCTTTCAATCAAAGAAGAAAAACGTTGCGCAATAGCTTAAAAAGTTTCAATTTACCAGATGATATAAGAGAACAAGATATTTTCAACCTACGTCCAGAACAACTAGGCTATGAAGATTTTATAGAACTTACAAAAACAATAGAAGCCTATGGAGTTTAAAGTCAGTAAAGAATCTATACAACTATTTGAAGATTTAATTGCTGAAAAAAACGAAAAGGAGCTCCTTCATATATTTAAAGATATCCATTATGCCGATATAGCAGAAATTATGAATGAGTTATCTGATGAAGAAGCTATTTATATTTTTGATATTTTAGATAGTGAAGTTACAGCAGAAATCTTATTAGAACTAGATGAAAACGTCAGAGAAAAAATCTTACGCAATCTTTCTCCAAAAGAAATTGCAGAAGAACTTGACGAATTAGATACCGATGATGCTGCTGATATTATCTCTGAATTACCAGAAGATAAAAAAGGAGAAGTATTATCTGAGTTAGAAGACCTTGAACACGCAAAAGATATTGTTGAACTTTTACGTTATGACGAGGATACAGCTGGGGGATTAATGGCTAAGGAATTTGTTTCCGTCAATGAAAATTGGTCAGTACTTACCTGCGTAAAAGAAATGCGTAAACAAGCAGAAAACGTTTCGCGCGTCCATTCTATCTATGTTATCGATAATCAAGGACGCTTAAAAGGACGTTTATCATTAAAAGATTTACTTACTACATCAACTACGACACATATCAGTGATGTTTATATTAGAAATGTAGACTCCGTAAAAACAGATACAAAAGATATAGAAGTAGCTCGTATAATGCAAAAATACGACTTAGAAGCTATCCCTGTTGTTGATGAAATGGGAAGATTAGTAGGTCGTATTACTATAGACGACATCGTTGACGTAATTAAAGAAGAAGCAGATAAAGATTACCAATTAGCAGCTGGTATTTCGCAAGATGTAGAAGCTAATGATAGTATATTAACGCTGACACGAGCTAGATTACCATGGTTAGTATTGGCGATGATAGGAGGTTTTGTTGCCGTAAATGTCTCTAGAAGTTTTGAAGGAGCAATGGAGAAATTTGGTGTACTATTTTTTTTCACACCCTTAATTGCAGCAATGGCAGGAAATGTAGGAGTACAATCTTCTGCTATTATTGTACAAGGATTGGCAAATAATACAATTACTGGCTCAATTTGGAAACGATTAGGAAAAGAAGTGACCTTAAGTTTATTGAACGGTCTTTTATTAGCTATCTTAATGATGATAGGAAGTCATTTCCTTTTAGGTGTAGACTATATCATTGGTATTACGGTTTCTATTGCATTAATTAGTGTAATTATAATTGCAAGTCTAATAGGGACTTTTGTTCCTATATTATTGAATAAATATGGTGTAGATCCAGCTCTAGCAACTGGACCTTTTATCACTACAAGTAACGATATATTTGGAATCTTGATATATTTCTCAATCGCAAAAGTTATCTTAGGTTTTTAAAAGAACTCATAAACTAAAATTTATAAGAAAATGCCTGCTAAAAAAGTATTACACCTAGATAGTAATCACCCTTTAATGATCGCTCAATTATCAGCTATGGGGTATGAAAACATAGAAAATTACACTTCTACTAAAGAAGAAATAGAGCAAGATATTTCACAATTTGAAGGTATTATCATTCGAAGTCGTTTTAGTTTAGATAAATCATTTCTAGAGAAAGCTACGAATTTAAAATTTATTGGACGAGTTGGAGCAGGCTTAGAAAATATCGATTGTGAATATGCCACTAGTAGAGGTATTTCGTTGATTGCTGCACCAGAAGGAAACCGAACTGCAGTGGGTGAACATGCATTAGGTATGTTATTAAGTCTAATGAATAAACTAAATTTAGTCGACCAAGAAGTTAGAAAAGGAATATGGATAAGAGAAGGCAATAGAGGTTTTGAAATAGAAGGCAAAACAATCGGAATAATTGGGTATGGAAATATGGGTAATGCTTTTGCAAAACGTTTACAAGGTTTCGATTGTGATGTAATCTTCTATGATATAAAAGAAGGATTAGAAAACAACTATGCAAAACAAGTAAGTTTAGCTGAACTACAAGAAAAAGCCGATATCTTAAGTATACATACTCCACAAACGAATGAAACTATCAATATGATAAATGAATCTTTTATTAATAGTTTCGCTAAACCATTCTGGTTTATTAACACTGCAAGAGGGACAGCTGTAAATACAAAGGATTTAGTAGTAGCTCTCAAAAATAAAAAAATATTAGGAGCAGCACTTGACGTATTAGAATACGAAAAGTCATCTTTTGAAAATATGTTCTCAGGGAATACCTTACCAGAACCTATGCAATATTTGATAAATGCTAAGAATGTATTATTATCACCTCATATTGCTGGATGGACAATTGAAAGCAAAGAAAAACTTGCACAAGTAATTGTTGACAAAATAAAAAGTCAATTTTCAAATTAAGATAATAAAAGACAAAATCCCCAATATCACTATTGGGGATTTTGTCTTTTTATATACTTTCTTTCGTTAATCTTCTTGCTTATTATTTTCCTCTTGTATTTTTCGCTCTAGTTCAGCTTCAAATTCTTCCATTACTGGTTTCACTGTACTTTCAGGTAAATCAGCTATTTTAATGTACATTAGACCATCAATCGCATTATTAAACAAAGGGTCAACATTAAACGCAATAACCTTAGCATTCTGCTTAATATATTTTTTTATTAAAACAGGAACTCTCAATTTACCAGGTTCGATGTCTTCAATTATCTTATCAAATTTATTTAAATCCGATTCTGTTTCACTAAAGATTAAATCTTTCTCGCTATCCTTTAAATTTACCTTATACTCCATCTTAGGTGAAATATACTGCGCTATATAAGGATCAAAATAATGTGAACGCATAAATTCAATCATCAATGATTTTGAAAAATCAGAGAATTGATTACTAATACTTACGCCTCCAATAAGATACTTATGCTCAGGATAACGCAACGTTGTATGAACAATTCCTTTCCACAATAAAAACAATGGCATAGGTTTTTGTTGATACTCTTTTATAATAAATGCTCTTCCCATCTCAATAGATTGAGACATCATAGGATATAATTCTGATTCGAAACGGAATAATTCGTTAAGATAAAAACCATTTATACCATATTTATTATAAATCTCTGCTCCCAATCCCATACGATAAGCTCCACAAATTTGCTTTGTCTCATTATCCCATAAAAACATATGGTGATAATAATTATCATATTGATCTAAGTCTATTGAATTATTTGTTCCCTCTCCTACTTCTCTAAATGTAATTTCTCTCAGACGACCTAATTCATGTAAAATATTAGGTATCTTATCAGATTTACATAAAAACACTTCATAATTTTTCGTTTGTAACAAACGGAAATCTCCTTTGCGAAGCTCTTCAATTTCTTGATAGATACTTTCTTTAGGCGATGCAGGTGCTATTTCCTTAATTGTTTTTGGAAGCTTAAAATTGAAAGATGGTACTTTTATCCATTTACGCAAATCATCTTTATAAGCATTCGATAATAAGTAGGTCTTAAATCTTAAAAAATTACCATAATCACTTAAATCATAATGCTCATTCTGCTCTTCTACAGAAATAGGACGCCCAATTCTAATTTTAATTACTCTATTCTTTTGAGTAAGCAGCTCTGAAGGCAATTTAGCAGTACGAAGTGTAGGATTAATTTTTGACAAAAAGTAAAATAGTTTACTATTTTGTGCATGAAAATAAATAGGTACAACAGGAACATTTGCTTTTTTTATCAATTTAATTGCTCCCTCTTCCCAAGGTTTATCCACTACTAGTTTACCATCTTTATAAGTAGATACCTCTCCAGCAGGAAAAATACCCAATGGCTTACCATCACTTAAATGACGTAACGTTTCTTTCAAACCAATTACACTAGACTTAACATCCTTATTGTTTTCAAAAGGATTAACAGGCATCACGTAAGGTTTCAAAGGTTCTATCCTATGAAGTAAAAAATTTGCAACAATCTTAAAATTAGGATCATGCTCCAACATAAATTTAAGCAATAGTATACCATCAATACCTCCTAAAGGATGGTTTGAAATAGTAATATAAGATCCATTTTTTGGTAATCTTTTTAATTCTTCTGGATCTATTTCAAATTCTATTTGAAACTCTTCTAAAATAGCATTTAGAAAATCTAAATCCTTAAGGTGCTTATTGCGGTCGTAAATTTTATTTAACGTTGTTATTTTTAACGTTTTCATTAAAAGCCATCCTGTAAATGTACCAAAAACGCCATATTTATCAACATTAATTGCTTTTGCAACTTCTTTAGCCGTTACTAACCCCATCAAAATTCTAATTAAGTAATACAAATATACTAAAAACTTTAGCTTATCTATTTTATTTTACTATTCCTATGCTCTATTTAGACAAAAACTAATTGAAAAATCCCTAAATAACTGATTAATTCATCCTTAGCTTTTTTTAATATTTTCAGCTTATTATTGAGTATAAAACTTTGAAAGTTATTAGTAAACAAAGTATCTAAAGTATAAACAGTCTTTTTTTGTTTTTAGATTTTATGCTTAATCAATAAAGCATAAAAAAGAAGCCTCTGCTAATTTATAAGTTCCCATAGATTTTTTCTATTTTTGAACATAAATTAAAACCGTAACAATGAAAATTATATCATATAATGTCAATGGTATTCGTGCAGCTCTAAAAAAAGGATTAGCCGAATGGATGACAGAATCAAATGCAGATGTAATCTGCTTACAAGAGACTAAAGCAAAAGAAGATCAAGTACCAAAAGAAGAAATTGAAGCTGCTGGATATCCATATCAGTATTACTTTTCGGCAGATAAAGCTGGGTACAGTGGTGTAGCAATTTTCTGTAAAGAGCAACCTAATCATATTGCATATGGTACTGGTATTTCATATATGGATCACGAAGGTCGTAATCTACGCATAGACTATGATACAGTATCTATCATGTCTTTATACTTACCTTCTGCCTCAAATATTGAAAGATTAGACTTCAAATACCAATATATGGATGACTTCTTCGTTTATATAAATGAGCTAAGAAAAGAAATACCTAATTTAATAATATGTGGGGATTACAATATATGTCATCAAGCTATTGATATTCACGACCCAGTTAGAAATGCTAAAGTTTCTGGATTTCTACCAGAGGAAAGAGCTTGGATTGGAAAATTTATAGATAATGGATTTATTGATAGTTTCCGAATGTTTAATAAAGAGCCCCATCAATATAGCTGGTGGACATATAGAGCAAATGCACGTAACAACAACAAAGGATGGAGAATTGACTATGCGATGGTAACGAAAGATATGAAAGACAGAATTACCTCTGCCTCTATATTACAAGATGTAAAACATTCTGACCATTGTCCAATTGTTGTTGAGATAGCCTAAAAAACAAACCAATTGAAATAAACAATACCACAAAATGAACATTAAAACATTATCAGTGAGCTTGCTTTCTGTCGTTCTTTTATCCTCATGTGTCACTAGAAGATTGTATAATGAACTCGATCAACAATATCAAGACGCATTAAAAGAAAACAATGATCTTAGTAATGAATTAGACCTTCTTAATAGTTCTAATACTGACTTAGAAAAAGCTAAAAGAGAATTAGCAGCTCAACTAAAAGAATTGCAACAGGAACGCAAAAATCTAAATGCAGAAATTGCAGCTGCTCAAAGCAAATTAAAAGACCTTGAACTGTCTTATACTAATTTGGAAAAATACAATGAAGAAACACTAAAAGCAGAAGCTGCTAGATTAGCAAAAGCAAAATCTGAATTAGAAGCAAAATCACAAAGAGTTGCAGAGCTTGAAGAAATACTTGCCAGCAATGATAGACAAATGCGCGCTTTAAAAGATAATTTATCTAAAGCACTAAATGATTTTGAAGGAAGAGGATTAACTATTGAACAAAAAAATGGAAAAGTATATGTTTCGATGGAAAACAAATTACTTTTTAAATCTGGTAGTTGGTCGGTAAATAATGAAGGAGAAAAAGCTGTAATAGAATTAACTAAAGTTCTAGCTGATAATCAAGATATTACAGTAGTGATAGAAGGACATACTGATAATGACAAAATATTAGGTAATCTAGGAGATGGAGTCAAAACAAATTGGGATTTATCTACTAAACGAGCTTTAGCGATTGTCTCAATTATTACTGATAATCCAAATATTAATAAGAAAAATATTACCGCTGCTGGTAGAAGTGAATATGCCCCATTAGAAAGCAATAGCACTGCAGAAGGAAAAGCAAAAAACAGAAGGATTGAAGTTATTCTTACTCCAAATTTAGACAAGATTAACGATATGCTTAATCAAATATAAAAAACTAAAAAAGAGAGGTATCGATACCTCTCTTTTTTATACTACGTGT
>NZ_BAEX01000104.1 GCF_000246945.1 Myroides injenensis M09-0166 | reverse complement strand
ACACGTAGTATTATTTAATCTTTTACACTTGGACAATTACAATCTAAACTAACTCGCTTTGAAAACAAATTAATTCCAACTGTAAATTGGTGAAATCCAGTATTGCTGAATGTAACATCACCTGTTAAGTGAGAATAAGCATAAGAAAACGATAAGTTCTTATAATTACCTCCTATTAATGGTGTGATATACTCTAATCGTTGTGTTTTTATCTTCCCACCTTTTTCATAATCAGCTCCGTCAAAATTAGTACGATAAGACAATCCTGCCCATATACGCCCAAATTCAAATTGACGGTAAACTTTCATATTCATATCTAGTGATAAGTCTTCTACTTCTTCTGTATATTGTAACAATACAGAAGGCTCATATATCCATCCCTCACCGTATTTAGTATTACCAAAAGAATAACCTGCTCCTAATAAATATTTACGCAAGTTATTGCTCTCTGCATCTGAATACAACTCTTGTTTACTACTTACAGCATTCTTTACAGTAAACATAGAAAAGAAATTCTTATAGTGATATGCAGCACCAAAATCAATAGCAAAATAAGTATCTTTAGTTGTGATACCACCATTAATATTTGGATCATAAGGATTAGTCATTCCTACACCAAATTCAGTTTCATCTAAAGATGTGCGTGCAAAACCTGCACTCATACCAAAAGACAATTGATTCAGGTCATATCTCGATTCACTAAACGTAATAAAGTGAGCGTAAGTGGCTTTAAAACCTGTCTGTTTATGATAACCATTTTTATCATTAAAAGCAATAAATCCAATACCTGATCGATCTGATAAACGTGTGCTTGCTGCTAGTGTAAACAACTTAGGTGCATCATCCACATCAGTCCACTGCTGTCTAGTAGTCATACGTAATTGGGTACTATTCTTTAACCCAGCTACTGCAGGGTGCAAAAGATAATAGTTATCTGCCAAATATTCTGAGTACACGGATAAGCCTTCTTGTGCAAAACCAAACTGTGACAATAACAATGCTATGGCTAAATAGCGTTTTCTAAATATCTTCTTCATAACTTAATTTATCTTTTTAAAGAAAAGTGTCCTTTATAAGTAACTTTGCGTCCATCCAACTCTTTATTACCTCTATAGTCATTTGTAAATTCAATGGTAAACCAATAATCTGTTGATGGCATATTTCTTCCATTAAAGGTACCATCCCATCCTTCACCTCTTGGACTTAATTGTTTTATTAATTTTCCGTAACGATCAAAGATATTAATTCTTGCCTCAGGATGACCTGCTAAACCAGGTACATTCCAAGTATCATTAAATCCATCACCATTTGGTGTAAAGAACTTAGGATAACCAAATACAGAAAAAGTAGTATAAGCTAAACAACCTGTTTCTTTGTTACGTACCCAAGCAATATGATCTCCCAATGGTACATTGTAAAAACGATTACTTACTTGAAAAGCTCCATTATCAATAGAAAATTCAAAATTAGCACTTCCACTATCTTTAATTCCAAACTCTACGACTGCCTCACCTTTTTCATCTACATCTAAAGAATTAATCATTCCTGTACCGTCAGTATTATGTACTACTACTTCGACATCATAGATTACCCAGTTATTAGTTACAGCACAGGCATCTACTCCTTCATGTGGATTGTTTTTATAAGTAACCTCTCCTCCAAATCTTCCTACTTCTGTAATAGGAAACTCTATCTTATCATCAAAATCATTATAATATTCTCTTATAAAAAGCCCCTGATTTCCAGTAGGTACTAACTTAAACCATTTAATACTATATGGACCAGCATCTTTTAATACTGCTCTAAGAATAACTGGGCTAACCTCTCCTGTATTATAATCACGACATAATTGTAAAGATGTAACTCTTTCTATCGTAGCATTTGGCATTAAATTAAACTTGATTGTAAAAGGAACTGGAGCTGACATACAATTATACCCTTCACCTTTCATTTTTACTCTAGCCCATAATTGTACAGTATTTTCAACCCCTCTTTTTACTTCATATTTCTCTGCTTCTGCACGTGGAATCGCTAACGATCCATCCGTATCATTATTTGCATCATCCTCAGAACGATAAAAATTAACAGACAATGAACTCAAAATAGGATCATCATTCTTATAATCCATTAAAGATCTTTCGATATTATATAAGTTATAAGTATCCTGACCTATAGCTAAACATTCATTGAAATTATGTCCTTTATCAGCTTTTAAATCATCATATCCTAGTGACACAAAGAAAGAACTAACATTATAATTTCCACTTTCAATATCAGTTAATCTTACCCAAACTTTTACTGACTCATTAAGTTTTACACTTAATGATGTAGGTATAGGGTTTTCATTTCTTTCTGCATCCTCCTCTTTAGCGAAGTATCCAACAGTGTACCCTACCTCATCACCTTCTTTTGCTTCTGGATAATTACCTAAAACATCTTTATATCTCAACAATAAATCAAATTTATACTCAGGTAATTTAGTATTACACTCTGTAAGATTATCAAGTGGTTGGATATAAGGTTTATCAGTAACTTTTAAAGTAATAGTTACCCTTCCATTATCCTTATTTGCATAAAACAATTTAGAAACTACTTTAGCGTAAACTTTAGTACTATCAGCTGCTTCATATTTTGTTAATTGATCATCAGGAATGCGCTTATCATCTTTAAAAGTCGCATCAGAATAATAAGCAATATCATAGTATTCTGGCTTTCCATCTTTAGTAAGGTCAGGTAATGTTTCTACTAGATTAAATAGTCCAATGCGTTTACCATCATTCACTTTTACTTGTGGAGATGTAATTTCTAAATTATCATTTAGTTCTAACTTCTCAGTATATAAAGTAAACCTTTTAGCTCCTTTATCTTTAGGATCTGTACTACCAGTTTTGGTAACTACTACTTCGATTTGCTCTTTATTTTTACCTAAATAGCTATCCCATTCACTTTGCGGAATTTCAGCTCCTCTTACATCATTGACAACCTTATATGCTTGTACCGTATAATTTACAACTGAGCCATAAAACGCGTCATTGATATTTGACTTAATCTGAAATAATGCAGTTCCATTTCCACTATCTTTTTTATATAAGTCCGACATCGAAACAATCATATTTTCAATTGTACAATTATCAACCTTACGTCTAACTGTAAAGCTTCTAATCTGTGCATTATTTGGATCGTTGACAGGATAGATTCTTACCCAGAATATTTTCTCAATAGACTCACTATCTAAATTAAAAATAGGCCCACGACTATTGCTATCATTATTAGCATCACCTTCCGCTTCAAAAAACTTATATTTGAATCCAAAAGGAACTATTTCCTTATTTTCGGCATCTTTCCAAGTTGCATTAAGAAATGGTCCACGCAATGCATCTATTAGATTAAATCGTGCACCTTTAATAATACCTTCTGGAGCATTGCATTGCTCTAAATCATAAGGTTGACCTACTTCAACTTTTTCTTGCTCTTCGCCATCATTATCATTATCTGCCTTCTGAGAAATTTTCCCCTTGATATTCTTATCAATAGCATTTGAACTTGCGTTTATTTCTGACATCCAGAACAAACTTGCAAAGACAAAAAATAAAAGCCATATCCTTTTGCTCATCTTAATCGCTACTTTAATTGTTAATGCTTACTTATATGTTAATTATATGTTTAAATAACTTATATTAGTGAGGCTTAGAATTATTCTTTGTTAATTTTGAAAAAAAATAAAATAATATGTCAAAAATACAAATTCAAAATACGTCAAACCCTACAATTATAAAATTTATTCTACCTGATTTTATAACTAAAGGTGAAAACTTTGAGTTCAAAAATATTGATGAAACTGCAAATTCACCTCTTGCAAAGGAATTGTTCTACCTCCCTTTTGTTAAAACGGTTTATATCTCAAATAATTTTATCGCCATTGAAAAATTTTCAATTGTCGAATGGGATGAGGTAAAAGAAACCGTTGCAGATCAAATAGAACTTTTCTTGGCTAAAGGTAAGAAAATACTAATTGATTCTAAAACAGAAATAAAAAAGCAACCAATTACTATATATGCTGAATCAACGCCAAATCCAGCGGTGATTAAGTTTGTTGCCAATAAAATATTAACAAAAAAAGGAGTAGAGTTTAAAAACATTGATGAAGCCAATTCATCTCCTCTTGCGCAAGAGCTTTTTAAGAAACCTTTCGTTAGAGAAGTGTTTATTGATGAAAACTATGTTTCTATTTCTAAATACAGTTCTTTTGAGTGGAATGATATTGTTAATGACACAAGATACTTTATTAAAGAATATTTAGAAAAAGGACTTTTAGCTGTTGATGAATCTCTTATTACAGATACCAAAGCAATAGACGAAAAAGAAGAATTGCACTTTGATTCATTAGATGAGAAATCTCAACGTATCATCAATATCTTAGAAGAATATGTAAAACCAGCAGTTCAAGCTGATGGTGGTAATATTGCTTTCCAACAGTACGATGAAGAAAGTAATACTGTACACGTACTTCTACAAGGAGCATGCAGTGGATGTCCATCTTCTACATTTACTCTAAAAAATGGTATTGAAAACATGCTAAGACAAATGCTACACGACAACGGAATTATTGTGGAAGCATATAACGGATAAGATTATTACAAATTATCTATAGAAAAGACAGCTTTAACGGCTGTCTTTTTTTATACCTAAATTTTACCTTCTGCTTATTACAACAAAAAAGAGGTGTTGCAAATGCAACACCTCTTTAAATAAAAACTATTTTTAACTCATCCTTGTAAAACTTTTACGTTTTACATCGATATCAAAATCTTTAAATAATTCTAGCAGTCCTATTGTTGATTTAATCAAATCATCCGTCTCGAAAAGAATAGAAAAATACAACTTACTATTCTTAGCACTCGTTTCAGTTGTCCGAATACGAATAATTTGTTTTTGAATTAACTTATCTACTGACGAAATAAGCTCATCTTTATCTTCTAGTATCTCCTCTATTTGTGAGTAATTCCCTTCAGAGAACAAGATAATAATCTTGTCAAATAAGATTTGTAATTTCTTATCAATTAATTTTAAATCACGAATCTGATTAAATTTAAGCTTCTTGTGATTATTATCTACGTGACCATAACTATTCTGAGCAATAAAGCTAACGGCCTTAATCATATCTTGTAAGAATCCCAGGGTAATAACATAAAACTTACTAGCCCCTACAGAAGTGTCATCTAATTTCTTAATAAAGAAATAAACGTTTCCTCTTAAGTTATCAACTTCTTTCTCTAATTTTTTAATTTTTTTCTACTCGTTTTTAATTGAGTAATATCCTGTAATGCGATAGCATCTATCACTATTGTATATAGATCGTTGACTCTAGTCAATACACTAGCTATCTGAGTAGAACTCTCAGCAGCCACCCCCTGAATAGTTCCTATATCTACATTGTTTAGTTTAGTCTCTTGTTCTAATTTTTCACGCATTTTTTTCTGGTGCATTTTATTACTGCGATATAATAAAATTCCCACTAGAATAAGCATTGCTACTAAAGCGTAAATCTCACCAATCTTTAAGATATACACAGTAATAAAAGAAGCTATAAATGCGACGATAGCTGTAACAAACCATCCACCAATCACATTAAATACACCAGCTACGCGGTATACAGCAGAATCTCTATCCCATGCTCTATCAGCAAATGAAGTACCCATCGCCACCATAAATGTCACATAAGTAGTAGAAAGAGGCAATTTCATAGAAGTACCTATGGAGATAAGAATACTTGCAACCATCAAATTCACAGAAGCACGTACCATATCAAAAGCTGGCTCATCTTTTTTATCTCTCTTTGTGGTATCTACCATTTTTGGTTTTTCAAAACTTCTATCCATACGAGATTGCAAACCTTTTGGTATGACGAAGTTCAATCCCATTCCTATTAATACTGTTCCGCGCACTAATCCGCGAGATAGTAAATTAGGAGAGAACTTTTCATCTTCGCCATCAGAATCTTGACGTGCTAGACTCATCTCAGTTTCGATTACTGTTCTTGCTTTTTTAGAAGTCCAAAGTGTATATACCATAACCGCCCCAGCTATTAACAAGAAATAAAATGGAGCTACTACATCTTCCTCTGCTAGTTTACCCATCATAAAAGTGTTAGGATTACTACCAGAAGCCATAAAGAATTCGTAAGATTGGAAAGCTGCGATTGGCACACCAATAAAGTTAACCATATCGTTACCAGCAAACGCAAGTGCTAGAGCAAATGTTCCAATAACAATAATTATTTTTAGTACATTAATTTTAAATACTTGTACAAGCAACTGAGAAAACAATGTCCAAAATACAAGATTTATTAGAACTATAGTTCCTTGATTATGATTAATCCAATAACTAGTCGTTTCACTTAGAAAACTAGCCCCTTTCAATCCTTTTATAAGTATAAAAAAAGTAATAGCAGTTATTGCAATACCCCCGAATAATCCACCGTATGTTTTTAGCTTTTTATCTACATTAAAAGTAAAAACTAAACGCGATATATATTGAACTAACATACCTATCGTAAAGGACAATAAGACAGAAATAAGTATCCCAGCGACTATTTCGGTAGCTTTTTCTGTATTTATGTACTCTGTTAATGTATTCCATCCATCGGTGGTACCCACAATCTTAACAACTGCAAGACACACAGCTGCACCTAATAATTCGAACACAATAGAAACAGTTGTAGAAGTGGGTAATCCTAGCGAATTAAATACATCTAGCAAGAGTACATCAGTAATCATTACAGCCAGAAAGATAATCATCACATCATTAAACGTAAACATTCGTGGATTAAAAATTCCACTTCTAGCGATTTCCATCATCCCTCCAGAAAATAAAGCTCCTACTAAAATCCCTAAGGAAGCTACAATCATAATTGTTTTAAAAGTAACTGCCTTTGAACCTATTGCAGAGTTTAAGAAGTTTACAGCATCATTTGCCACACCTACAGTTAAATCAATAACTGCTAATACAGCAAGGGCAATAAGCATTACAATATAAATCTGCTCCATCTAATAAAATTTATAGTTAAGTCTAGGTAGCAAAGTTTCTGATAAATTTACTCTTATGTGTTAAGTAACTGTTATGCTTTCAACCTTTGTAAATATTGAGTAAATCACAGCAAAAGGAGCTTTTTAGTTAAACGAAACAAGCATTAATGAAAAAAAGCTTATTGATATTAAATCAAAAACTGCAAGATGAAAACAAAATCAAAATTCACCTCATCATCTTTCATGTATTTCAAAAACTCTCTAATAGAATTATCACTATTAATAACAAGACTTCACAGTTTAAAATTCATTTTTCATTCACTAAAAAACAAAGTGCAGCATTACTGTCAAAAACAAGACATTGAACACCAATTTTTCTGTAACCAAGAGACCATAAAAGACATTACTGTATACCTAATCCTGAATTATGATACTGCGTTGATCACTTCTTGATACCACAATGATGCCGCTAAAATCCTATAATAATGCGGCATCATTGCGGTATCATAGCGGCATCACTGCGGCATCATCTACCAAAATACATTTTTAATTTAGTATTTTCTATAGCTCAATAGGTATAAAAAGAACTTGAAACCATAATATTACAAGTTGAGAAAACAAACTTGTGATGACTACTTTTTATGAAAGTCAAATTCATAAAAAACATAAACATCATACCACTGCTCATCTTTAAACTTTTTATCTTTATAGAAATTTTACAAACAAAAATGAACGAACTACATAAAGAAACCAGTCCCTACCTATTACAACATGCTAGTAACCCAATTCATTGGAAGGCGTGGAGCGAAAAGACTCTAGAGCTTGCTAAAAAAAGTAATAAATTAATAGCTATCAGTATCGGATATTCTACTTGTCATTGGTGTCATGTGATGGAACACGAAAGTTTTGAAGATAATAAAGTAGCGACTCTAATGAATAATCACTTTATTTCTATTAAAATAGATAGAGAGGAATTTCCTGACATAGATGCCTTCTACATGAAAGCAGTTCAAATTATGACAAAACAAGGAGGTTGGCCATTAAACGTAGTTTGTTTACCTGACGGAAGACCTATATGGGGAGGTACTTATTTTCCAAAACAAACTTGGTTAGATTCTTTAACTCAACTAAATGAACTATATCAGACAAAACCAGAAACTGTTATAGATTTTGCAGAGCAACTACACGAAGGAATTTCTCTGTTAAGTTCCGGTCCTATTGAGAATTCTGAAACTAGGTTCAACCTAGAGGTCTTAATCGAGAAATGGTCAAAGAGTTTTGATTGGGAAAATGGTGGGTACGGGAGAGCACCAAAATTTATGATGCCGAGTAATTTACTATATCTTCAAAAATTAGGAGTTTACAGCCATACTAAAGATATTTTAGAATATATAGACCTAACCTTAACTAAAATGGCTTGGGGTGGTTTATTTGACACTGTAGAAGGAGGATTCTCACGATATTCTGTCGATATGCGTTGGCACATTCCACATTTTGAAAAAATGTTATATGACAATGCACAATTATTAACAGTCTATGCTGATGCCTATAAAAGAACTAAAAACAATTTGTACAAAGAAGTCATCGCAAAAACGATAACTTACATAGAAAACAATTGGGCAAATAAAGAAGGAGGCTATTACTCTGCACTAGACGCAGATAGTCTTAATCATGATAACCAACTGAAAGAAGGAGCTTACTACGTTTGGACAGAAAAAGAACTTCAAG
This sequence comes from Myroides injenensis M09-0166, assembly GCF_000246945.1. Taxonomy (GTDB): domain Bacteria; phylum Bacteroidota; class Bacteroidia; order Flavobacteriales; family Flavobacteriaceae; genus Flavobacterium; species Flavobacterium injenense. Next base: position 1,744 of record NZ_BAEX01000104.1, on the reverse strand, counting down.
ACATTATCAATAAAGAATATGACATCTTTAAACAGGTCTTCAATATTAATGACAATGGATATTGGGAAGAGAACAATTATGTACTTATTCAAACACAAGATTTACATTCAATAGCTAATCAAAATAATATTGAATACAGTCATCTAGTTACTTTGAAAAAAGAGTGGGAAGAGTTGCTTCTACAAGCTAGAAAAAACAGAAAAGCCCCTAGACTAGATGATAAGACATTGACGTCATGGAATGCTATGTATATTAATGGATTACTAAATTCCTACACAGCGCTCAATAACAAAGAATACTTAGTGCTTGCCATTAAGACATTTGATTTTATAACTGCTAAACTTTGGGATGAAGATAAAGGTTTATACCACACTTATAAAAATGGTCAAAAAACAATTAAGGCTTACCTAGATGATTATGCATATTATATCAGTGCTGCTATAGAATTATATGAGCATACGGGTGAAGATAACTACCTGACAATAGCAAAAAACTGTACAGATTATGTGTTTGACCATTTCTATGATGATAAAACAAAATTCTTCTTCTATAGCCAAGACATCCAAGAATACATCATTAAAAATATAGAAACAGAAGATAATGTAATCCCTTCTTCTAATGCTATTATGTGTTTAAATCTACAAAAGCTAGCTGTATTATATGATAATTTACATTATCGAAATACTTCTATAAATATGTTAGAAATAATCAAAACTCAGATTGATTATCCGTCTGCTTATTCACATTGGTTATTAGCAGATTTATATCAAAGTCATCCTGCTGAAATTACCTTAGTAGGTAAAGGTGCTCTGAAAACATCACTTTTATTGAGAAAAAAAGTAATTACTCACACCTTTGTTTTCCCTGTTGAACAAGAGAGTAAAATTCCTTACCTAAACAAAGAGAACGACAAGCATCTACTAGTATATTTATGTGCTAATTCTACATGCTATAAACCAGAAGAAGATTTAAGTATTATAACCGATTTTCAACTTTAATCTATGGAAACATTTAATACCTTACTCAATAGTTATTTAAAAAAGATCCTACAATTTGTCCCTGAAATTGTCACTTCATTGATCATTTTAGCGATAGGATTATGGCTAATTAAATTCTTAAAAAAATTAGCTTCTAAAATATTCTTAGAGAAACGAATAGACCCTACCTTCGCTAGCTTCTTAATAGATGCATTAATATGGGGGCTGCGAATATTGTTATTTGTGATAATCGCCTCTAAGCTGGGGATTCAGACAAGTTCTTTTGTAGCTATTGTAGGAGCAATGAGTTTAGCTATCGGTCTATCACTACAAGGTTCATTAAGTAATTTTGCTGGGGGAGTTTTACTTATCTTATTTAAACCCTTTAAAGTAGGAGATGTAATAGAGGCACAAGGCGAAAGTGGTCGCGTAGTAGCTATTCACATTTTTTCTACTCAGATAATTACTTATCAAAATAACACGATATATATACCAAACGGAATATTATCCAATGGAAAGATTAAGAATATTACCCAAGATAATTTTAGACGTGCAGAAGTATTAGTGCAAACTAATCTTACAAAAAGCACAACTGAGTTTATGGATCGACTCTTAAAAGATTTAAAAAGCAATGAACTTATCTTAGATCATCCTAAACCGCGAATCTTAGTTAAAGAATTATTAGACGCTAAGATAACTTACAATGTTCAAGTCTGGGTAGAGAATGATAATTACAATGTAGTATGTTCTTATATATTACTTCAAGC
>NZ_BAEX01000105.1 GCF_000246945.1 Myroides injenensis M09-0166 | reverse complement strand
TTTTCTTGATATTTTAAAAAGGTTTATCTAATATCCAAGGACAATGCGTAAAATAATTCCATGACACGCTACCTAAGTCGATATTTTCGTCAACAAATTGACTATATGGTCTTCTATTTATTGATACATAACTTTCTGCAAATACAGCTACATCTTCACCTTTCTCCGCATATTCTTTTTTTATACGTTGCGCCATTTGCCATATCATATCTGGGGAAGTTAATCTAGCTTCTTGTTTAGGTGTTAACACAGCCGATAAATCGTAATATCTACGTTCTCCTGACTTTTTATCTTCTACAATATAATTAGTATATCCACCTCTAGAACGAAGCATCATACGCCAACTTAATCGATGTCCTTCATCCGTCCACAAAACATCTCCTTTGATAAAATGAAAACGGATAGGTAATACAAGTTGAATAAACATAAAAACACCTACTACAATCACCTGCCATTTCGAAAGAAAATGAGCTGTTTGATAATTACTGATATTTTCATCTATTACAAATGGTGGTTTCTTTCTGAAAAAGAACTTTCTCACTTGCTCAGGTTCATAGAAAAAGACAGCAAAACTTAATGCGAAATATGGAAAGATACCTATATGAAGTGTAATAGAATTAAATAAGTGAAACATTAAAGATGCTATTACCCCTAACGTACGTGTACGTTTCCATAATAACATAGGAACTATAAGCCCATCAAAAATTATCCCTAAATAAGCAATCGTTATGTAAAACCACTTCTGAGTAAAGACTTCTTTAAAGATTTCAGGAATATTGGCACTTTCATACATTAAGCGAGTGAACGTACCATCAAGCCAATCTGGATAAAACTTGGCTATTGTCCCATAAACATAAAGCATAGTCACCTGAAAAATAAAAATCCAGGAAATATATCTAGGCATATAGAGCAATTTCTTTACACGACCTGCCTTCACATCTAAGGACGCATAACTTGAAGCAGGTAAAAAACACATATAAAAACAGACAATCATCAACATATAGTAATGATTATTATAAGATGTTTTTTGTAGAAAATAGGCTCCAGCCCAAAGTATTGTAAGAAGAATAATATTTAACCGATAACGCCAACCCAACATTACTGCAAGTGACACAACTCCCATTAAGGCAAAATAGACATACATTTGAGGACCTACTAATACTTGCAGGAAGTCCATATATATGTGGGAAAAAGTAAAATTAACATCAACTAAATTGCTTCTAACCCATCCAGTAGCAATTGCTCCAAAAGATTCACAAGCAAATAAAAATCCAAAAAAAATACGAAAGATAATTAACGGTGAATTATCAATTGGTTGAAGAGCTTTCTTCCACATACTGTTCAAAATATTTACGAGTTATTTGCTCATCTTCATGTAATTTTGCAACTAGCTCATCTAGATTGTTAAATTTCAGTTCATCTCTTATCCTGTCTAAGATACGAACTTTTAACGTTTTATCGTATAAATCGCCATCCCAATCTAAATAATTTACTTCAATAGTATATGGATGACCTACGAAAGTAGGGTTTACCCCAACGCTCATCATTCCTTTTACCATAACATTATCAATCTCAGATTCTACTATATATACACCATTCTTAGGAATTAACTTATAATCTTCTGAAATGGAAATATTAGCTGTTGGAAATCCCAATTTACGACCTAACTTTTTGCCATGTACTACGACACCTGAAAAAAAGTAATCATAACCTAAGTATTCATTTGCCAATCGCATATCTCCTTCTTCTAATGCTTGTCTAATTTTCGTAGAACTAATAGAGACATGGTCAATCTCCTCAGCGCTAATCTCCTCCACCTCAAAACCATATTTTTTACCAAATTCTATTAAGTCATGAATATCGGCAGTTCTATTTTTTCCAAAACGGTGATCATATCCTATGATTATCTTAGAGATATTAAACTTATCTACCAAAACTCGTTGCACAAACTCCTCGGCAGATAATTGAGAGAAATCTAAATCAAACTTTTGAACCACTAAATTATCTAATCCTAAAGATGCTAATAAATATTCTTTTTCTTCAAGCGTATTCAGCAATCTGATATTATGATCCTGTTTTAGAACCATACGTGGATGAGGGAAAAAAGTAAGAACTAAACTTTCAGCTGCTATATTTTTAGCCGAATCTACTAAACGATTAATAATCTTTTGATGACCTAAATGTAAACCATCAAAGGTTCCTAATGTAGCCACTACTTTTTTATCCGTTTTAAATTCGTTGATAGAAGAAAATGTTTTCACTTTAATTTATTTACTAAGATTAGATGTTTACATTTGGCATCCTTAATAGTTTCTATAGCACAAATGAAACGTAAAAATACGGCATTTTTACAAATTGATTCTATAAATATCCCTTAATATATACCAGTTTATAACTTTAACACTATTTAATTCATGCTTAAAAGGTCATTCTTTTCCTTAACATTATTCATTACTTTACTTACAATACAAACAACCTATGCACAACTAAAAATCATGACGTGGAATCTACAAAATGTAGGCCAGAGTAAAACAGATGAGCATATACAATTTATAGCTGATATAATGAAAAATGCTGATATTATAGCTATTCAAGAGATTGTTACTAACCCTTCAGGAGCAAAAACAGTTGCTAAAATACATACAGAACTCAATACATCATCTGGAGTTAAGTGGGAATATTCGTTATCAGATCCTACAGATAGTTCACCATATCGATCAGAACGCTATGCTTACTTTTGGAAAACATCGAGAGTAAAATTAAAAACAAAGGCTTCACTTGACACTTTCCATAAAGATGATATTGAAAGAGAACCATATATGGCCACTTTTACTTATAAAGGTAAAGAACTTACTATATTCAGTTTTCACGCTTTACCTAAAAAACATCAGCCAGAAACAGAAATTAAATACTTTAAATTCTACCCCGATTTATATCCTGACAAAAATCTAATCTTTACAGGTGACTTTAATACTCCACAAACTCATACTGTCTTTAATCCCCTCAAAAAGCTAGGATATAAACCCGTGTTTGAAAATCAAAAAACTAGTTTACGACAAAAATGTATAAATGATGATTGCCTCGCGTCTGAATATGATAATTTCTTCTTATCCGATAGTAGCTTTGAGATCATAGATTTCAAACCAATATACTTCTTCCAATCTTTTGAAGACATAAAAGACGCAAGAAAGATATCAGATCATATCCCCTTATTAATTGAAATAATTATAAAATAGAAAAGCGACTCCTGAGTCGCTTTTCTATTTTATATGTATAACTTATTTAATTAACGTCTATTCATATATATCATAATGTAATATAACAAAGTACCTAATGATGAAATAGCAGCTACTACATAAGTCCTAGCAGCCCAAGTCAGGGCATCTTTAGACCCAGCATATTCACCTTGTGTAACAATCTGTTTATCTTGTAGCCATTTAAGAGCTCTTCTACTTGCATCATACTCTACAGGTAAAGTAATAAATGAAAATAGAGTCACCATAGCAAACAATCCAATCCCAATCAATAATAAACTAGGAAAAGTCTTAATCATTAATACACCACCTAAGAGTACAAATGGAACAATATTAGAGGATAAACTAACTATAGGAACTAACTTAGATCGCATAGTTAACCAATGGTATGCTTTTGCATGTTGGACAGCGTGTCCAACCTCATGAGCTGCAACTGCTGCTGCAGCAGCATTTCTTTCATTATATACTGCTTCACTCAAATTAACCGTTTTATCTTCTGGGTTATAATGATCTGTCAAACGTCCAGGTGTTGAAATAACCCTTACATCTCTAATTCCATGATCAAATAACATTTTTTGAGCAATCTCAGCACCACTCATTCCATTTTGAAGGTGTACTTCTGAATACTTTTCAAACTTAGACTTTAATTTATATTGAACATAATAACTTGCTGCCATAATGGCAATCATAAAAATCCAAATCATAACTGTAATACTTTTATTAATAAAGAATCAAATTATAAGCCATTTTAAAACAATGTCATAATGACATAAAAAAAGGGAGATAATTAACATCATCTCCCTTTTATATCTATTGAATAATATTATTTCAATTTCTTTTTAACCTCTACTTCTTGGAAAGCTTCAATTATATCAAGCTCTTTAATATCATTGTAATTCTTAATTTGAATACCACAATCATATCCTTTAGCAACTTCTTTAACATCGTCTTTGAAACGTTTTAAAGCTGTTAGCTCTCCTGTATAGATTACAACTCCTTCACGGATTAAGCGGATTCTAGAGCTGCGGAATATTTTTCCATCAGTAACCATACATCCACCAATTGTACCCACTTTAGAAATTTTAAACAACTCACGGATCTCAGCAGTACCAGTAACTTCTTCTTTCAACTCTGGAGATAGCATACCTTCCATAGCATCTTTTAAGTCATCAATAGCAGCATAGATAATAGAGTATGTTTTGATATCAATTTCTTCTTTATCTGCCAATTGTTTAGCAGAAGCCATTGGTCTAACGTTAAATCCAATAATAATAGCGTCTGAAGCAGAAGCTAATAATACATCAGATTCAGTAATAGCACCTACACCTTTGTGAATAATATTGATTTGAATTTCTTCAGTAGATAATTTAGAGAATGAATCAGATAATGCCTCTACAGAACCATCCACGTCCCCTTTTAAGATAATGTTCAATTCTTTGAAATCTCCTAAAGCAATACGTCTACCAATTTCAGCAAGTGTAATATGTCTTTGAGCACGTACAGATTGTTCACGTATTAATTGAGTACGTTTAGTAGCAATTTGTTTTGCTTCTTTTTCCTCTTCAAATACATTAAACTTATCACCTGCAGTTGGAGCACCATCTAATCCTAATACAGAGATAGGTGTCGAAGGTCCAGCAGTTTTAATTGCTTTACCACGCTCATCATGCATTGCACGAACTTTACCGTGATTACGTCCAGCTAGTAAGTAATCCCCTACTTTAAGAGTACCACCTTGTACTAAAACTGTAGAAACATATCCACGACCTTTATCTAAGAATGCCTCAACAACAGTACCTACAGCTAATTTGTTAGGATTTGCTTTAAGTTCTAACATCTCAGCTTCCAAAAGAACTTTTTCTAATAATTCTTTCATTCCAATACCCTTTTTAGCAGAAACATCTTGAGATTGGTAAGTACCACCCCATTCTTCTACTAGCAAGTTCATTGCAGCAAGTTTTTCTTTAATTTTATCAGGGTTAGCAGTTTGCTTATCTACTTTATTAATAGCAAATATAATAGGTACACCAGCTGCTTGAGCATGACTAATTGCCTCTTTTGTTTGTGGCATGATATCATCGTCCGCCGCAATTACAATAATAACAATATCTGTTACCTGCGCACCACGTGCACGCATTGCAGTAAACGCCTCGTGACCTGGAGTATCCAAGAAAGTAATTTTTTGACCACCTTCTAATGTTACACCATATGCACCAATATGCTGTGTAATACCACCTGACTCACCAGCAATAACATTGGCTTTACGGATATAATCCAATAAAGATGTCTTACCGTGGTCAACGTGTCCCATTACAGTAACGATAGGAGCACGAGTAACTAAATCTTCTGGTCTATCTGGTGCTTCCTCAATTGATTCATCAATGTCAGCAGTTGTAAAGTCAACTTCATAACCAAACTCATCAGCAACGATAGTTAATGTTTCAGCATCTAAACGTTGATTCATTGTAACCATGATACCTAAAGACATACAAGTACCGATAACTTTAGTAATTGGCACATCCATCATAGTTGCAATCTCACCTACAGTAACAAATTCTGTCACTTTTAATGTTTTGCTTCCAGCTTCTAATGCTTTTTGCTCGTCATCTGATTTTTTACGGTGAACATCACGTTTATCACGGCGATATTTAGATGATTTAGATTTATTCCCTTTACCTTGAAGACGTTCAAGAGTCTCCTTAATTTGGTTTTTAACTTCTTCCTCAGTAGGTTCAGCTTTTACAATTGGAGTAGTGTTTCTTCTTTGGTTATTTTTGTTACCAAATTTACCACCGCCATTTCTATTAGCATTGTTACCACCACCTGGTTTATTATTGTGGTTATTATTACCACCAGGTTTATTGGTATTCTTATTATCAGTAGTATTAGTCGTATTTCCACCCTCTGTGTTAGGTTTAGCAATACGCTTTCTTTTGTTTTTACCTGCTGCACCATCCTTTGCGTTAGATGGATGATTTCCTTTCTTAGGATCCTCTTTTTTCTTTTTAGGCTTATTAAATTGAGATAAATCAATTGTCTGTCCTGTAAAAGTTGTTCCCGAAAGCTTTTGGTAATTAGTTTTAATTACTTCTTCACCCGACTTCGCCTCAGCAGTTTCAGTAGTATCAGCTGTTTTTTCAGTTTGCTCCACTTTCTTAATTGCTTGTTTCTTAGATGAAGCTTCCTTACCCTCAACAAAACTCTTCTGTTGTGGTTTTTCTACCTCTTTTTTAGCTTCCACTTGCTTTTCTGTATTCGTTATTTTAGTTGCTTCTTTAACATCAACTTTATTAGCTTCCTTCTTAGGCTCAGAAGCTTTATTCTCTACTACTTTTTTAGGTTCTGCTTTAGGCGCATCCACCTTTTTATCCTGCACAACATCTACTACTTTCTTAACATCTTCTGAAGAAGTTTTAGGTTTTTTAGGATCAAGGTCGATTTTACCAACAGTTTTTATTGCAGCAATTTCTTGTGCTTTAGCTCTGATAATTTCTTGTTCGCGTTTAATGCGAATTTCTTCTTGTTTTCTTTTCTCTTCAAGTTCTCTATCGCGCTCTATTTTCAATGCTTCTTTTTCTTTCTTTTTCTCTTCACTAACCTCCATAGAAGCTTCTTTTTTCCCCTTATCAGCAGAAAATTGTTTACACAAAACACTGTATTCCTCTTTAGAAATTTTAGCATTTGGTGTAGCGTCGATTTCATGCCCTTTGCCTTTCAAAAAGTCTACGGCTCTATCTAGAGAAATATTTAATTCCCTTAAAACTTTATTAATTCTTATTGCTCTTTCTTCAGACATATTATCTTTTTAGTGTATTAATTGTGTTGTGTTGTTTTACTTAAAAATTATAATATTAATCCTCAAACTCATCTCTCAGAATAGACAACACATCATTTATTGTCTCTTCTTCTAAATCAGTTCTCTTGATTAATTCCTCAACACCTAGGTTTAATACGCTTTTCGCAGTATCTAAACCAATCTTTTCAAATTCTTCAATTACCCAATCTTCGATTTCGTCTTTGAATTCTCTTAATTCTACATCATCATCTTCTGGGTTTAATTCACGCATTACATCTATATCATATCCCGTAAGCATACCTGCTAACTTGATATTCTGACCTCCTCTACCGATTGCTCGTGATACCTCTTCCAAATCTAAATAAACGTTAGCTTTTTTAGTTTCTTCATTAATTACCACTTTGTTAATACGAGCTGGTGCTAAAGCACGTTTAATAAACAATTCAGTATTATCAGTATAGTTAATTACGTCAATATTTTCATTTCCTAATTCGCGTACAATACCATGAATTCTAGATCCTTTCACACCAACACATGCTCCTACAGGATCAATTCTATCATCATATGTATCTACTGCAACTTTAGCTTTTTCTCCAGGGATACGAACAACTCTTTTAATCGTAATCTCACCAGATTCTATTTCAGGTATTTCTTGCTCAAATAATTTTTCTAAAAACTTAGATGAAGTTCTAGACATAATAATCTGAGGTTTAGAACCTTTTAATTCTACTGACTCGATAATACCTCTTACAGTATCACCTTTTCTGAAAAAATCAGCAGGTATTTGTTTTTCTTTAGGTAAAACAATCTCGTTTTTACCTTCATCCATCAAAATTACAATTTTTGGTCTAGCGTGGTGTACTTCAGCCGAATATATTTCACCAACGATATCTTTAAATTGTTTATAAAGAGATGTATTATCATGCTCAGTAACTTTCGAATATAAATTTTGACGTAAAGCCAAAATAGCACGACGATCAAGCCCCTCTAATTTCACTTCTTCAGAAACTTCTTCTCCAACCTCGAAATCAGATTCGATTCTACGAGCTTCAGACAAAGAAATCTCAGCGTTTTCATCTTCTACTTCTCCATCAGCTACAACGATTCTGTTTCTAAATACCTGACAGTCTCCTTTATCTGGATTAACGATAATATCAAAATTATCATCTGATCCATATTTTTTCTTCAAGGCATTTTTCAATACATCTTCAAGAATTGCCATAAGCGCAACACGCTCAATATCTTTTTCGTCTTTAAATTCTGAGAATGAATCTACTAAATCTCTATTCTCCATGTGATATTCTGTTTTTTAAAATGAAATTATAACACTAGCTTCTTTTATATTCTCAAAAGGAATTATTTGTTCCTTTTCCACTGTAATCTTACCCTTACCTACCGGTTTAGGTTCTCTGCTTTTCCACTTTAATACAATGCTATTATCAACAACTCCCTCAAGTGTTGCCTCAAATTTTTCTTGATCTAAAGTTATCACCTTAAGTTTTCTTCCAATATTTTTTGGATATTGTCTTAATAATTTCAAAGGTGTTGCAGCTCCTGCAGACGCTACTTCTAAAGCAAAATCCTCCTCCTCGCGATCTAAATTATGCTCAATAGCTCGACTTACATTAATACAATCTTGCAACGTAACTCCTTGATCTCCATCAATTGTTACTACAATTTTATTATCAGGTGATATTTTATATTCTATCAAAAAAAGAGTTGGATACTCCTCAAATGCCTGATCAATTAATACTTGTACTTTTTCTTTTAATGTCATATTGCTATAAAAAGAGGGGACATACTAGTCCCCTCATTATTTAATATTTTTTAATAAATAACTGCACAAATATACAAATATTTTTATTACAAATAAAACTTTGTCTATTGATAATTATTATCTTAACTTTATTTAATCATTAAAACTGTTCAATTTTTAAACAAAAAACACAATATAATCACCATGAAAAAGTTTCTAGTACCTACCGATTTTTCTGAACAAGCATATAATGCTGTTAAAGCAGCAACTATTATTGCTAAGAAATCTAAAGCTGAAATTATTCTTCTACACATTTTAGATTTACCACAACAAGGTAGCGACAGTATCAACAGAGGAACTCCTATTCCTGAAGTTATGTTTTTCAAAAATGCTGCTGATAAAAAATTAGAAGAATTAGCCAACTCAGCAATATTTGAAGGAATTCCAGTATCTACTAGCCTAATACTTGATAGAACATCATTAGGAGTTACGAAATCTGCAGAAAACAATGAAGTGGACCTTATCGTTATGGGGTCACATGGAGCAAGTGGAGTAAAAGAATATTTCGTTGGGTCTAACACAGAAAAAGTTGTTAGAAACTCAGACATCCCAGTTTTAGTGATTAAAGGAGAAGTAGATAAATTTGAAATAAAAGATTTCGTTTTTGCATCTGACTTCTCAGATGGTATGAAAGATTCGTTTAAGAAAGCATTAAAATTCAACAAACTTCTTGGTGCAAACTTTCACTTACTAATGGTTAATACACCTAATAATTTCAAACCTACTCACGTAGCTGAAGAAATTTTAGATGAGTTCTTACAAGATACTACGAAAGAAGAATATGACTTATCTATCTATAATGATATGAATATTGAAAAAGGTATTATCAATTTTTCAAAAAAGATAGACGCAGATTTAATAGGAATTGCAACTCACGGCAGAACAGGATTAGCACACTTCTTTAATGGAAGTATAAGTGAAGACTTAGTAAATCACTCTCCTACTTCTGTGATTACATTTAAAATTGATTAATCAATTTATTTAATGAATTGACTAATTTACAAAAGAGAAGTTCTTAGAAGTATCTAAGAACTTCTCTTTTTTGCTCATATTTTACATCATTAATTGATTCTATTTCAACAAAAACATCTTATTTTTTTGTACATTTGCTACATATCACACTATATATCAACATATAACAAGATATTTATTTCAAAAATCAAAGCTATCAAATACTTCGTAAATAGATAGTAAAAAGTACTAATTTACTTGTACTAGTATTTTTCATTAACACTACTTTTAACATTTTGAAATTCTTCCAATCCCACTTTTAATCATCGTTACAAGCGTTTTATTCGGGTCTGCTTCGGAACAGCACCCCATTTTACAGTGTTTTCCCGAACAGTTCTCGAACAACACTGCAACAACGGTTTATAAAAACGCTCACACATGGCATAAAATAAGGCTTTCAAGAACTAAAAAATATTTTTTTAAACACCTAAAATAAAGCTTATTATTAAAATTTTAACAATAGATAAAAAACACCGTTATCCTATTTTTTACAATAAGATATTTTAAAAAAGTTTAAAATTCAAACATTACAAAGACTGACATCTACATTACACTTCTTACCTAAAAAGTAAAAAGGCAGGGACAAAAATACTACGTGT
>NZ_BAEX01000106.1 GCF_000246945.1 Myroides injenensis M09-0166 | reverse complement strand
GTCCGATTTTTTTTACTCTTCAGGTACGAATTTTAATGAAATAGAGTTCATGCAGTATCTGTCACCAGTGGTTTCTTGTGGACCATCAGGGAATACATGTCCTAAATGACTATGACAATTTGCACATACTACTTCTGTGCGTATCATTCCGTGAGAGGTGTCTTTTATATATTCTACAGCTCCTTCTAGCGCTTTGTCAAATGATGGCCAACCGCAATGCCCATCAAATTTTGTTTCTGAAGAGAACAATTGTTCTCCACATGCAGCGCAGTGATAAGCCCCTTTTTGGTAATGGTCATTATATTCACCAGTAAAAGGTCTTTCAGTTCCTTTTTGTCTTAATACATAATATTGCTCTGGTGTAAGTATTTCTTGCCATTCTTTTTCTGAAGTTGTTTTATCCTTTTTCATTTTTTCAATTTGTTGGTAGTTAATCTCTTTGCAAGCTAAATTAGGAATTAACAGTAAAATAAGTAAAAGATTCTTCATTTTTAAATGTCTTGGATAAAATCTTTTATTTTTTCAATCACTTTCTTATCACCAAGTATTTTTCTATGTCCTAAGCCTTGTGTTATCATTAGTTCGGCATCTTTTGAATGTTTTTTAATTTGATAAGCTGCTTTTACTGGAACATCGACATCATCTTCGTCATGCATTATTAATAGAGGAATAGACAAATCTTGGGCAGCTGTATGTACGCAGTAGCTTTCCATCGTTTTGTTAAACTGTTTTTCAAAACGATCTTTTAGCTTAGAAGCTATTATCGGTTTTAATTGTAATTGAGATATAAAGTCTTCTATGATATCTTGTACGACATCCCCACTACCTATAATTACAGCTTTCTTGGCATGTAATCCATCTTTTAAAGCGTTAATAGTTGTCATCCCGCCAAGTGAATGCCCTATTACTAGGTCGAATGGACCGAATTGTTTTTCTACTTCAAAAGCAGCAGCAATAAATTCTGTCATATTCGTTTTCGTTTTTGGTGATCTACCATGACCAGGAGCATCAAAACTTACGATGTCAAAACCTTGACGCATTAGCATATTGGCAATGGTGATTAGTTGAGTACCTCTACCATTCCAGCCATGTATTAATAATGCTTTTTTGTTTGCTTTTTTATTAGTACCGTATTGATATACGAAAATATCTTTTTTTAATGCTGGAACGGCAATTCTTGTTAGAATACTCTTGTCTAGCATTTCTTTTTCTCTCTTTGGAGATTTGAATTTTATAGGGGTAACAAAGAGATTTTGAGCAAATTTAGCAGCCCAGTTTTTTGACAAAAATTGTAATACTTTTCCTGTTATAATGAGTCCTTTAGGAATCTCTAAAGATTGCTTTTGTTTATGCTTCTCCATTATATTAAGTTGTTTTAAGGGAGTAAAATTACAAAATTAATATACTATGCTTGCCTAATAATAAAGTAATTCTTTCTTGCATTAGATGTACTACTACTATGGAAAAAGCGATACTCTTCTTTTATTATTTTTTTATTAGTTGTTTTTTTATATTAATAATGCGAATATTTAGCGTTAATGAATTGTTTTTTAGTTTTTTATGTTTTTTTAAATAAAAGTAGTACGTGTGTTGTTTTATTAGCTCACCCCTAGTAAATAAAGAACTTGAGAAGGATTTCTTCAACACTTCTTCAACATTCCCTTAAGAATGCTAGCACTAGAAGGCATTTTGTTGAAGAAATGTTGAAGAACTGTTGAAATATTTGGCTGTAATTATTGTACAGTAATACGAAGAGCTTGTAGTGATAATTTGCGTATTTTGTTTGTGTTTTCGTGGGCTAATTAGGATTTTGTCTATTAAGTAATTATAGTTTAATATGTGGATCTTTTTCTGATCTATATATTAGATTATAGAACCTGAGAATTTGTATGTTAGTTAAAATTATTATGAAATGTTCTGAATTTAAGCAATTAATGAAAGGTATTGCTAAACGACAATTAGAAATTGTACATCATTATTTGTATTGATATAGTTATTTATTTTAATTTTGAAAGCAAAAAATAATATGAAAAAAGTAGTTTTATCGTTAGGAGTTGTTCTCATGTTGTCAGCATGTGCTACTAATCCTTTTACGGGAAAGAAAACAATGGCATTTACTTCGAATGCAGAATTATTTCCAATGGCTTTCCAGCAATATGATGATTTTTTAAAAGAGAATAAAGTAATTACTGGAACTGCGGATGCAAAAAAAGTTGAAGAAGTAGGAAAGCGTATAAAGGAAGCTGCAGAGAAATGGTTAAATGCTAATGGGTACTCTTCTTATCTAAAAGATTATAAGTGGGAATACAATTTGGTTGATAGTAAAGATGTTAATGCATGGTGTATGCCAGGAGGAAAGATTGTTTTCTATACAGGTATTTTACCAATTTGTAAAACGGATGCTGGTATTGCAACAGTAATGGGACACGAGGTGTCACATGCTTTAGCTAATCATGGTCAGCAACGTATGAGTGCAGGGATGTTACAGCAGTTAGGCGCAGTAGCAGTGGATGCAGCTACTACTAAATCTTCTGCAGCTACAAGACAAATGCTTGGTGCTGCGTATGGTGCTACTAGTAATTATGCAGGTATGCTACCTTTTAGTAGAGCAAATGAAACAGAGGCAGATAAAATAGGACTGACATTAATGGCTATAGCTGGATATGATCCAGAGGAGTCGATTGCTTTTTGGTCACGTATGGCTACTAATAGTGGCGGTGGCGGAGGTTCTTCATTTATGAGTACTCACCCAAGTAATCAAGATAGAATTGCAAATTTGAAGAAACTGATACCAGAGGCTAAAGCAGAAGCTGCTAAATTTGGTGTCTATTTTAATAAATAATATAAGAAAAGCTACCTATTTTTGGTAGCTTTTTAATTTTATAATAATATGGCAAATTTTGTAAAAGGAGATAAGAAGTTATTAAATGCTTGGGCATTTTATGATTGGTCGAATTCTGTATATGCGTTAGTGATTTCGTCTTCCATTTTTCCGCTGTACTATGGTACACTTTTTAGAGAATTAGGTATAGATAGTTATCCTTTTTTTGGAAGGGAAATTCAAAGTGAGTCTATTATTAGTTACATTACAGCCATTGGTTTTTTAATTGTAGCGGTTATTTCGCCTTTTCTTTCTGGTATAGCGGATTACCTTGGTACGAAAAAATTCTTCATGAAGTTGTTTTGTGCTATAGGTTCTTTGTCCTGTATTCTTCTTTATTTTTTTAGTTTAGACTCTATTGTGGTTAGTCTGCTAATCTATATGTTTGGATTAATTGGCTTTTGGGGGAGTCTAGTTTTTTATAATTCCTATCTTCCAGATATTGCTTTTGAAAACCAACAAGATTACATAAGTGCAAAAGGGTATGCGTTAGGATATATAGGTAGTGTTATTTTATTATTAATCAATCTAGGATTAATAATGAAATATGAGACTTTTGGTTTTACTTCTCCTATTACTGCTATGCGATTTTCTTTTGTAATGGTAGGTGTATGGTGGTTTGGATTCAGTATGTATACCTTTACTTACTTGCCAGATTTTAAAAACAATAAAAAAATTACTAGTTCTGTTTTTTTTAAAGGTTTTAGGGAGTTAAAAAAGGTTTGGAAAGAGTTATCTGAGCTTCAATCTTTAAAAAGATATTTAGTAGCTTTTTTTGTATACAGCATGGCTGTTCAGACAATCATGATTATCGCAGCTTACTTTGGAGAAAAAGAAATTGCTTGGGAAAGTGATAGTCAACGAACAACAGGTTTGATAGTAAGTATTTTAGTAATACAGTTAGTAGCTATTATAGGTGCTTATTTTACTTCTAAATTATCAACAAAAATTGGGAATATATATACGCTTTGTGTACTTAATGCGTTATGGATAGTAATATGTATTTATGCGTATAGTATAATTACACCTAATGAGTTTTATATTGCGGCAGGATTTGTTGGTTTAGTAATGGGAGGAATCCAATCATTATCACGATCTACCTATTCCAAATTGTTACCTGAGACAACAGATACAACTTCTTTTTTTAGTTTTTATGATGTGACCGAAAAGATAGGTATTGTAGTAGGGATGATGGTATATGGTTTAGTAAGTGACTTAACAGGTAAAATGCAAAATGCTATTTTATTTTTAATAGTGTTTTTTGCGGTTGGATTATTACTTTTGTTGCGAATTCCAAATAAAAGAAGAAAGAGTTAATAAAAGAGTAGCATATTACGATATATTGATATAATTTTAATACGTTTTTAAAAATTGATATGAAGAGAGTTAGTAAGATAATTATTGCATGTTTTTCAGTTATAATGGCATTAAGTTATGTTTCATGTGATAACGAGCCGGTAGATCCTGTTTTAGATGAAAGTCGTGAAGTAGGTAAACCTATTGTAATTGTAAAAAGTGAGGGGGAAGAAGAAATAATAAGAGAAGGTGTGGTAGCTAAGATTAATGCAAAAGGTGAGTTTACTTTGGCATTAAATCATTTGAAAGGAAGAAATGATGAATTAAAAATATTCATCCGTAAATTTATAGAAGGTAATTTCCCTACGAATGCTAATCCATCTACTTACTTAAATAGAGAATTAAAAGCACAATATAGTACTGTCGATGAGAATAGACCTAACTATGTTACGGGATTTGTAAAAATCACTCATATTAATAAAAATGCTAGAGTAGTAACAGGTAGTTATTCGATGACAATGGTGCCAATACGTGTAGGCGGACCAGAAGAAGGTATAGATCCAAATATTAAATCATTTACAATTGAAGGTTCTTTTGAAAATGTTCCTTATCAGAGAGAAGAAGATATTTATATTGATGCAGAAGTTAATAAAGTACCGTTTGTAAGTATCGCTCCAGTATGGAAAGAAGAAAATGGGACATCAACTATTTCGGGGAAAGGGTATGGACAGCTAGACCAAGAAATCTTTTTACAAATCCCAACGGAGATCATTTCTGCAGAGAAGATAGAGGAAGGTAAAAAAGTCTATTCATTTAAAGAAGAAGGGTTTGATGCGTATTATATCTCTGAGTACGGAGTGAAATATTCATTGGATAAAGAGAATAATTCGAGCATGCTTAATAGTGAGTTTGAGTTAGTGAGTTTAGACTCTACTGCATTAGGTAAAGACAATGTTGCTACTTTGGTAGGTAGATATAAACTGAAATTAATAGCTGATACAGATCAAGAGGTTACTATCAAATATGGTACTTTTAAAGTAGAAAAAAGAACTAAAAAAGAAGGAGAATAAATGAAGTAGGAAAAGTTTAGAAGAAAGATATATACTAAAAATCCCTACGTTGTGAAGTAGGGATTTTTTTTATGGCATAAAGATTGAAATACTATATAGCACAATATATAACTAAAAATGTAAAACATTGTTTGCTAGTTTGTTAGTCTTATTTTTTCTTTTGATTAGAAAAAATAATAGATTAAAACTGACAAAATGACTTAAAAATAATTATGGCGAATCAAAAGATAATAACATTAGACAATTTGTCGTTGCAGGATATTGTAGAGGGAGAATCAGAATTTATTCCGTTATTAACTTCAGAGGATGAAGAAGTAATGAATAAGGAAGAATTGCCTAATGAATTACCAATTCTACCATTGCGAAATATGGTTTTATTTCCAGGTGTTGTTATTCCTATTACAGCAGGACGTGATAAGTCAATAGAATTGCTTCACGCTGCAAATAAAGGTGATAAGACAATTGGTGTAGTAGCGCAAAAAAATGAAGATATTGAGAATCCAGGTATAGATGATGTTTACCAAGTAGGTACAGTTGCTAAAATATTAAAATTATTAAAGCTTCCTGATGGTAATATTACGGTTATTCTGCAAGGGAAAAAGCGATTTGATATCGTAGAAATGATTTCGGACGAACCGTATTTAAAAGCTACTGTTAAAGAGAGGGAGGAAAGTAAGCCAGCTGCGGATGATACAGAATTTTTAGCAATTGTTGATTCTATCAAAGAAGTAGCGGTAGATATTATCAGTGAAAGTCCTAATATCCCTTCAGAAGCTTCTTTTGCAATAAAAAATATCGAGAGTAATTCGTTTGTAATCAATTTCGTATCTTCAAATATGAGTTTGACAGTAGGAGAGAAGCAAAATCTTTTACTTATAAATGATTTAAAAGAGCGTGCTTATGAAACGCTTAGGGTTATGACTCTTGAATTGCAAAAGTTAGAATTGCGCAATACTATTCAGTCTAAAGTACGTATTGATTTAGATCAACAGCAAAAAGAATATTTCTTACATCAACAAATGAAAACTATTCAGGAAGAACTAGGAGGTTTTTCTAATGAAGAGGAATTTGAAGAAATGCGTAAAAGAGGTGCAACAAAAAAATGGAGCAAAGAAGTAAAAGAGCGTTTTGATAAAGAGTTAATGAAGTTTCAGCGTATGAATCCACAAGTAGCTGAATTCGGCATTCAACGAAATTATTTAGAAACAATGCTTGACTTACCTTGGGGAGAGTATTCTAAAGATAATTTTGATTTAAAGAACGCACAGAAAATACTTGATAAAGATCACTATGGTATAGAGGATGTGAAAAAACGTGTTCTAGAACATATGGCAGTTTTAAAACTGCGCAATGATTTAAAATCACCTATTTTGTGTCTTTATGGTCCTCCAGGTGTCGGAAAAACATCTATAGGACGATCAATAGCTGATGCATTAGGTAGAGAATACATACGTATCTCACTTGGTGGATTGCGTGATGAAGCTGAGATTAGAGGACATAGAAAAACATATATAGGGGCAATGCCTGGTCGAATTATTCAAAGTATTAAAAAGGCTAAAACGTCAAATCCTGTTTTTTTATTAGATGAAATTGATAAATTATCGACTAGTCACAATGGTGATCCTTCTTCGGCATTATTAGAAGTTTTAGATCCAGAGCAAAACTCTGATTTCTATGACAACTTCTTAGAGCTTGGATACGATTTGTCAAAAGTGATGTTTATTGCTACATCTAACAATTTATCTACTATTCAACCTGCTTTGCGTGATCGTATGGAAATCATCGAAATGAATGGTTATACAATAGAAGAAAAGGTAGAAATAGGGAAACAGCACTTACTTCCAAAACAAATAAAAGAACATGGCTTAACACAGAAAGATATTTCTATCGGTAAAAAGCAAATGGAATATATTATTACAAATTATACGCGTGAATCTGGTGTACGTGGGTTGGATAAACAATTAGCTCATATTGCAAGAGGTATCGCTAAGAATATTGTAATGGAGGAAGAGTACGATGTGAAATTGACTGAGCAGGATATTCGAAAAATACTAGGAACACCTAGATTTGAACATGATAAGTATGAGAATAATGATGTTGCTGGTGTTGTGACAGGTTTAGCATGGACTAGTGTGGGAGGAGATATCCTATATATTGAATCAATTGTCTCAAAAGGTAAAGGTGGTGGATTAACCATTACTGGAAACTTAGGTAATGTGATGAAAGAATCTGCTACGATAGCATTAGAATATATCAAGTCACATGCAGAAGATTTTGGTATCTCTCAGGAAGTATTAGATAATTATAAAATTCATATTCACGTACCAGAAGGTGCTACTCCTAAAGATGGACCAAGTGCGGGGATTACAATGCTTACATCAATGGTTTCTTCTTTTACTCAACGCAAGGTTAAAAAGAATCTGGCAATGACAGGAGAAATTACATTGAGAGGAAAAGTGTTGCCTGTAGGAGGGATTAAGGAAAAAATTCTAGCAGCAAAACGTGCAAATATTAAAGAAATAATTCTTTGTAAAGAGAATAAAAAAGATATTGACGAGATAAAAGCTGATTATCTAAAAGGTCTAACATTCCATTATGTAGAGCGTATGGATGAGGTAATCAATCTTGCTGTAACTGATCAGAAAATCAAGAACTATAAAAAGTTTGAAATAGATCAGAAAAAAGAAACAGATAAAAAATAGTTTTTCCAATGTTTATATTTGAGAGGGGATGTCAACTTAGACATCCCCTTTTGTTTTTGAATTTAAAAGGTTTTATAATATTAAAAAGCTTATAAAATTCGCTTGTAACGAAGTCTGAAGTAGTATAATTACTATTTTATAGATGATATTTTTAAAAATGTAATGACAAGTTTGTTTATTTTGGTTAAAAAAATAAATAATTTAAAAAAAGTACCAGAAGTGCAAATTAGTAGCATCTGAAAAGACTTAGAAAATGTACCTTTGTGAAGATGTGCTTTTATGTAATGGTATGAAATTATATATAAAATATCTTTCAATAAATAGTCTTATGTTTGGCACATCGATGTAATTAGAAATAATTTTAAAGTTTTCAATTTTGAAAAAAATAACTATAGCAATTGATGGTTTTTCCTCTACCGGGAAAAGTACATTAGCAAAAGCGCTTGCAAAAAAATTAGGTTACGTTTATATAGACACAGGAGCTATGTATAGAGCAGTAACTTTATTTGCGATGCGAAAAAGTTTTATAGATACAAAGCATTTTGATAGAGATAGATTAGTAGAATCATTGGACTTAATTGAGCTTCATTTTGAATATAATCCAGAAAGAGGTTTTGCGGAAATCTATTTGAATCAAGAAAATGTTGAAAGCTTAATTAGAACACTTGAAGTATCTCAGTTCGTTAGTCAAATTGCAGAGGTAAGAGAAGTACGTAAAAAATTGGTTGAGCAACAACAGAATTTTGGTAAATCAAAAGGTGTAGTAATGGATGGTAGGGATATTGGTACAGTTGTTTTTCCCGATGCAGAGTTAAAGATATTTATGACTGCAAGTCCTGATATTAGAGCGCAAAGACGTTATGATGAGTTAAAAGAGAAATCAGAAAATATTACCTATGAAGCAGTCTACCAAAATGTGGTAGAAAGAGATAGAATTGATACAACTAGAGAAGATTCTCCATTAATAAAAGCAGATGATGCAATAGAAGTAGACAACTCTACTTTGACAAGAGAAGAACAATTAGATATTATTTTGAATTTAGTAGCACAGAGTGTTAAATAAGATGCTTGTAAACTATATTTAGAGAGATATTATCTGTAAATTTGTTTAAGCAGTTTTAAGAGATTATAGTATGAATGTAAAATCAAAACTGACGATAATGAGTTTCATGCAGTTTGCTGTATGGGGAGCTTATTTAACGTCGATGGGTAATTATTTAGGATCTATTGGACTAGGGCCTAAAATAGGATTATTTTATGCAGTACAAGGAATAGTATCTATAATAATGCCTGCAATCATGGGAATTGTTGCAGATAGATGGATACCTGTGCAACGTCTATTAGGGATAAACCATTTGCTCGCTGCGATATTTATGTTTGCAACTGGCTATTATGGACATGTAGCAGGAAATGGAGTTGAGTTTTCAACTATCTTTACGCTATATACAATTAGTGTTGCTTTCTTTATGCCAACCATTGCTCTATCAAATTCAGCAGCATATACTATTTTAAAGAATAATCATTTAGATACAATAAAAACCTTCCCACCAATCAGAACATTTGGAACAATTGGTTTTATTTGTGCTATGTTGTTTGTTAACTTCTTTGGTTTTAAAGGTGATTCGTTAGGATTCAGTTCAGGAAGTGATGCAAGCTTTATTAGTTTTCAAACTACTTACCATCAGTTTTATGTATCTGGTATAATAGGGGTTATTTTGTTCGTATATAGTTTTGTGTTGCCAAATTGCCCAATTAGCAAAAGTGATAAGAAACTTACACTTTATGAAGCTTTGGGATTAAAAGCATTTTCTCTTTTCAAACAGAAAAAGATGGCAATCTTTTTTATGTTTTCAATGCTTTTGGGTGTTTCACTACAAATCACTAATGGATATGCGAATCCGTTTATTACTACATTTAAAGCTGTAGATGTATATAGTAGTACATGGGGAGCTAATAATGCAAATGCTTTAATCTCATTATCTCAGGTATCAGAAACTTTGTGTATTCTTTTAATTCCGTTTTTCTTAAAACGCTTTGGTATTAAGGTGGTGATGCTGATGTCAATGTTTGCTTGGGTATTGCGTTTTGGATTCTTTGGATTAGGAGATCCAGGTAATGGTGTATGGATGTTTATCTTGTCAATGATTGTATATGGAATTGCTTTTGATTTCTTTAATGTATCAGGTTCTTTATACGTAGATAATGAAACGGATGAGGGGATACGATCTTCTGCGCAAGGAGTATTTATGATGATGACTAATGGATTTGGTGCTACGATAGGGATGTTATTGGCTCAGTATGTAGTGAATCACTATGTATATAGTCATACTGATCTAGTATTGCAATTAGAAGGATGGAGACATTCTTGGTTAATATTTTCAGCTTACGCTTTAGTGGTAACAATATTGTTCGCTATCTTGTTTAAGTATAAACATAAACGAGAAAAAGTGGCTTAATCAATAACAAAAA
>NZ_BAEX01000107.1 GCF_000246945.1 Myroides injenensis M09-0166 | reverse complement strand
ATTTTTTGATATTTGTCTAATGACAAATAATGAAATTCTTAAGCTTCAAATGGTGTTACAGAAACGAAAGACTTATTGTCTTTTTTCTTTTGGAATTTTACAACTCCGTCAACTTTAGCGTGTAAAGTGTGATCTTTACCCATGTAAACGTTTTCACCAGCATTGTGCTTAGAACCTCTTTGTCTCACGATGATATTTCCAGCGATAGCTGCTTGACCACCGTAAATCTTAACGCCTAAACGTTTCGATTCTGATTCTCTACCGTTCTTAGAACTACCTACACCTTTTTTGTGTGCCATGACGTTTTAATTTTGTTTGTTAATTACTCAGCTGCCTCAGCTGCCTCTTTTTTTGTTGCTTTCTTTTTAGCTCCTCCTGCATTGATTCCTTCAATAACAATTTGAGTTAAAGACTGTCTGTGACCGTTTTTCTTTTTGTAACCTTTTCTTCTTTTCTTTTTGAAAACGATTACTTTGTCACCTTTAAGGTGTTGTAAAACTTTAGCTTCTACAGAAGCACCTTCTATAGCTGGGGCGCCTAAAGTAATGTTGTTGTTATCGTCAATTAAAAGAACTTTGTCAAAAGTAACAGTTGTTCCTTCTTCTGAACCTAAACGGTGAACATACACTTTTTGGTCTTTGCTAACTTTGAATTGTTGCCCTGCTATCTCTACGATTGCGTACATAACAATAAATTAAGATGTTAATTAAGGCTGCAAATATAAAACTTATTTTTTTATATTCAAAAGAATTTACTCTAGTAGAATTATAAATAAAGTTTTTATACTACTTTGTAAATGAGTTGGTTCTATAGTAAGAATATGAATTGATACTTTTTATTTCATTATCTGAATAATCTAAACTAATGAAGATCTATTTATCTTATTACATTTTCTTTTTTCTAGTTATATTTTAGTTTTAATAGTCTACTATGTGATGATTTTTCAAGACCTTTTTAACTTTTTTAAGTGTTGTTTAGCTACTGTTGAAGAAGTTCTGGTTAGTCTCTCATCAAAATAATTGTATTGATTATCTTACCCATTTCTTTTATTAAGACAGTTGTTAGCTATTATTTATCTCTGATTATTTTTCTAAATTTCTAAGCATCAGAAGCTGTATTAGCATTAATAATATATTCCAGATATGGGGAATTCAGCATTAATTAGTTGACTAGCTATGTCTTCAACACAGAATTCTATATCAAATAGATCTTTACAACTCAATAGGCTATGTGATTTTTTGTAAACATTTTAACTATCTGAGCAAAATACAAAAACACCTCACTTTTTTTTAATCTTAAAAAACGTATCTCGTTAAATTACAGTATTTTAAGCTAAAAACAATTTTTTATGTTAAAATCGGTATGCTTGCCAAAGCTAGTATTCATAAGGCTTAAAGCTAAATCCTTCAACACTTCTTCAACACTTCCTCAAGATTACTCCATATAGAAGGCTATTTGCTGAAGGAATCTTGAAGAACTGTTGACGCATTGTTGAAAAAATTATATCCTCTATAGTATTTAAGGCATCTAATAAATCAATTGTTCCTAGAATCATTTTAGGCGCTTCTATTAAATTTTTTTTTAAAATAAAAGGATCGAAATGAATAGGATGAGTGATAATAGCGATAATAAAGTAACCTCTACATCAATGATTTTAGGATTGTATTATATAAAATGAGGATCAATTTTATTTATAAGGAAAATGTAAATATTTTTTAATTGTGTTGTAACAAAATTGATTGACTTGCGTCTTATTAGTTATAACCTAATTTCAAAATTATTGTAGAATGAAAAAATCTTTATTGATTCTAGGCGCGCTATTCTTTGGAATATCGGCTTCAGCTCAAAAAGTGGAATTTGACGAGTACACTTTAGATAATGGACTACACGTTATCCTGCATCAAGATAAATCTGCACCTGTAGTAATTACTTCAGTAATGTATCACGTAGGTGCAAAAGATGAAAACCCTGAACGCACAGGATTTGCACATTTCTTTGAACATTTATTATTTGAAGGAACAAAAAATATTGACAGAGGAGAGTGGTTTAAGATTGTTACTGCAAATGGTGGTCAGAATAATGCTAATACTTCTGATGATAGAACTTATTATTATGAAGTATTTCCTTCTAATAATTTAGAGTTAGCATTATGGATGGAATCAGAGCGATTAATGCATCCAGTGATAAACCAGATAGGTGTAGATACTCAGAATGAAGTAGTAAAAGAAGAAAAAAGACTTCGTGTAGATAATCAACCTTATGGGCAATTATTTACAGAAGTTAAGAAGAACTTGTTTACGAAACACCCATATCGTTGGGCACCTATAGGCTCTATGGAGCATTTAGATGCTGCTACATTGGAGGAGTTTTTAGCATTTAATAAGAAATTTTATATTCCAAATAATGCGGTATTAGTTGTAGCGGGGGATTTTGAAAAAGATCAAGCGAAAAAGTGGATTAAACAATATTTTGGTGCAATACCAAAAGGACCATCTATTGAAAGAGTTGTAATAGAGGACGATCCAATAACTAAAGAAATTCGTGCAGAGTTTGAAGATCCGAATATCCAATTACCAATGATTGTTGAGGCATATCGCACTCCTTCTATGAAAACGCGCGAAGCAAGAGTTTTGGATATGATATCGGCTATATTGTCAGGAGGTAAAAGTTCTAGATTATATAAGAAAGTTGTAGATCAAAAGAAAATGGCTTTAGAAATGTCTTCTTTTAGTTTAAGTCAAGAAGATTATGGAATCTATTTTATTTATGGTATCCCAATGCAAGGATTTACTACAAATGATTTGGTAAAAGAAATTGATGACGAAATTGAAAAATTGCAAACTGAATTAATATCTGAACGTGATTTCGAAAAATTACAAAATATTTTTGAGAAACAATATGTTGATGAGAATGCTTCTGTAGAGGGATTAGCTCATAGTCTTTCAACCTATTATTTGCTTTATGGAGATGTTAATTTGATCAATACAAATATTGATATCTATAGAAGTATTACAAGAGAAGAAATACGTGATGTAGCTAAGAAATATTTGAATAAGAATCAACGACTTCTATTGGATTATATTCCAGAAAAACAAGCTAACAACTAATTAAATAGATATCACATAATGAAAAAAATATATATTTATGCAGCAAGTATAGCTTTTACTTTTGCTGCTCTACAAGTACAAGCGCAAGAAAGAAAACAGCCACAAGCTGGTCCTGCACCTACAGTTCATATTAATCAACCTACATCGTTTGTGTTGAAAAATGGTATGAAAGTTTTAGTAGTAGAAAATAATAAATTACCAAGAGTTTCTTATAACTTAACAATTGATAATCCTCTTGTTTATGAAGGGGACAAAACTGGAGTGTCATCTATTTTATCTGTTATGCTAGGTGAACAGACAAAAAAGATGAGTAAAGATCAGTTTGCAGATGAGATTGACTTTTTAGGAGCTAGTATTCGTTTTCATTCAAATGGTGCATATGGGAGTGGATTGTCAAAATACAATGAGAAAGTACTTAGTCTACTAGCTGATGGGGCTTTAAATTCTGTCTTTACGCAAGAAGAATTTGAAAAAGCAAAAGCAAAAGCAATTGAAAGTATTAAATCTCAAGAAAAAAGTGTGACAGCTATTGCAGGTAGAGTTGAAGATGCACTACTATATGGGAAGAATACGCCTGCAGGTGAATTTGAAACAGAAGAAACAATCAATAACGTTACCCTTCAAGATGTAAAAGATTACTATAATAAATATTTTACACCTAATAAAGCTTATTTAATTGTAGTAGGAGATGTTGAATACAAAAAAACAGAGAAGCTTGTCAAATCATTATTTAGCGATTGGAAGAGTAAAACGATAAGTTTTGAAGATTATAAAATGCAAGGGAATGTTTCAAAGACTCAGATAGACTTTATCGATATGTCTAACGCTGTTCAGTCAGAAATCGCTTTAGTAAATGAGGTAGAATTAAAAATGACTGATAAAGATTATTTTGCTGCTTTACTAGCTAATCAAATTCTTGGAGGAGGAGGAGAAGGTCGTCTTTTCTTAAATTTACGTGAAGCTCATGGATGGACTTATGGAGCTTATTCTTCAATAAGTACAGCGCGAAAATATCCTGGTAAATTTAAAGCCACGGCTTCAGTTCGAAATGTTGTGACTGATAGTGCTGTTACTGAATTTATTAAAGAAATTGACAATATTAGACATACTTTAGTAAAGGATGAAGAACTGAAAATGGCAAAAGCAAAATATATTGGAAATTTTGTGATGCAAATTCAAAAACCTGCTACTGTGGCGAGTTATGCTTTGAATAAGGAACTTTATAACTTACCATCAGATTTTTATGAAAATTACATTAAGAATATAAACGCTGTTACAGCAGAAGATATTCAAAAAGCTGCACAGAAGTATTTCTTAAAAGATAATATGAGAGTCGTAATTGTAGGTAAAGGTGCCGATGTATTAAAAGGACTAGAGTCTTTAGGATTACCTATTAATTATTACAATACATATGCTGATCCAATTGAAAAACCTGAATTTATAAAAGCTATTCCAGCAGGAGTAACAGTAAATACTGTTGTAGATAAATACCTTAATGCAATTGGCGGAGAGAAAAAAGTATCAGAAGTAAAGAGTTTGTTCATAAAAAGTAGTGCTACTGTTCAAGGGATGACTTTAGAAATTGATACAAAAGTGAAAAAGGGTTATATGTCTGTTGAGCAAAAAATGATGGGAGCAGTAATGTCAAAACAAGTAATAACTCCTAGTGAAGGATTTGTGCTTTCTCAAGGACAGAAAATGCCTATAGAAGGTGTTGCATTAAAAGAGGCTCAATCTGCTGCAGAACCATTTGTTGAATTAAGTTATAAAGGAAATAACGATGCTAAAATCACGGGTGTTGAATCAATTAATGGGAAAGATGCAATAGGTGTTAAACTTGGCAATACTACAAATTATTATGATTTAGATTCAGGGTTAAAGTTAGCTACCATTTCTACTATGGAAATGGGAGGGCAATCAATGACACAAACTGTTTATCTTAGTGATTACAAAGAAGTGAAAGGTATTAAATTTCCATTTAAACAAGCAATGAATATGGGAATGGATATTGAAGTAAATACTACAGATATTAAGGTAAATGAAGGTGTTACTGATGCAGATTTCAAATAATTGATTATCTATATTATATGCATAAAAAAGCAACTATTTAATAGTTGCTTTTTTTGTAATTTTGTCTGAAATAATAACAGTAATATTGAAAAATGATTAATATGAATATATCTAAATTTTTATTAGTAGCTATTTTAGGGAGTACCTTATTAGTAGGATGTAAGAATGAAGGACAAAAAAAAACGGAACCTTCTACTGATAAAACAGAAAGTATTAGTACAGAAAGTAATGAAGTAGTGGGGAATGTTGAAAAGGCAACTTTTCAGATCGAAGGAATGACTTGTGCTTTAGGCTGTGCAAAGTTAATAGAAGGTAAATTAGTAGGATTGGATGGAGTGAAAAAAGCTACTGTTGATTTTGACTCCAAAACAGCTTTAGTAGAGTTTGATGATGCAAAACAAACTTCTGAAACAATAACATCTACTGTTGAGAAAATAGCTAATGGTATCTATAAAGTAGAAAATATGGAAGTAACGCCATTATAGTCTGATTATATTGTAGCATAAAGAAAGGGTTCTGAATTTTCAGAACCCTTTCTTTATATCATGCTAAATTACTTCTATGATTTGCAATGAAAGTTTTTTTTAATCAACATTGGTGAGGTCCAGATGCTCTAATCTGTTCCATTGTAATGTTTCTATGATATGTTGCATATCTTTCTGAATATAATCTTTTGCTGGTAAAATAGAATCAAAATTAGGTTTTGCATAAAAATATAAGGAGGCAACTAAAAAGTTTTTGACACTATCTGTTACATAGAATTGTACATTAGTGGCAGCATCTCCTTGCACGTTGTAAAACATTCCATATACTTTGTCTTCTGGATTAATATATGGTTGCTCAATAATTTCATCAGCTTTTATAAAATGCTCATAAGTTAATTTTTGAGCATCTTGTAGTAATTTATCTAGATTATTATCTACTTTCTTATAGTTTACAAATATGGTAGCCTTCATAGAAGGGTAGTGTATTTCTATAGAATTGTCTTTAACGTTCTTAATTTCTGCTATTTTATTTTTTTCAAAAGCATAATAATTCTTTAAATTTTTATATTCAGCATATTCTTGCTCTTGATAGTCTAAAGATAGAAAGGCTTTTGGTTTTGGCGTTGCATCTTGTTTGCAGGAAGTAAATAACGTACAACAAAATACGGTTATCACTATATATGTATATAATAATAGATTTTTATACATTAATATAAGAATATAAAGAATTATTTAATTTTTAAATTTTAATACTAGAACGGAATATTGTCATCATTATTTTCTTTAGGAATGACAAAGTTATTGATAGCTTCCTTCTTTTGTTCATTAAAAGTAGTTGAATTTTTGGATTCATCCGTTTTCTTAATATCTAAAAAAGTAAATTCATTCGCTACTATTTCAACTGTTTGCCTTTCTATACCATCTTCTCCTAACCATTTTCGGGTGCGTATTTTGCCTTCAAGATAGATCCTGTCTCCTTTTGAAAGATATTTTTCGCAGATTTCTGCAGCTTTATTGCGAAATACTATATTGTGCCATTCAGTAGAAGTGATTCTTTCTTTGGTTGTCTTGTTTATATAGACTTCATTGGTTGCCAAAGGAAACCGAGCGATACAATTGCCGTTTTCAAAATAATGTATTTTCACATCATCACCCAAATGCCCAATAAGCATTACTTTGTTTAGTGTGCCACTCATTTTTATCAGTGTTATAAAGTAATAGAATTAATAAAGTTATGAATTACTATTGGAAAACCAAAATTGTTTAAATCTTTCCATGGTATTGCATTTTTTAGTGGGGCTTTTGTCTCAATTAACCAGAAATGAATAAATAAACGTTGATGAGATAATATGTGTTTTATGTATTCTTCATTTAAAAGTGTAACATTTTTAGGAGATATATTCGTAAATTTGTTACTTAGTACATTCTGAATGTCCCGTTCATTCTCTATAAAGCTATCAACTACTGGAAATTGGTATAGTTTTAGCCAAATATCTTTTGTAGTTCTTTGCTCTATTATAGTATTGTGATCCTCATCCAGAAATATTAAAAAATCAAGATAACGTTCTTTGACTTTCGTCTTTTTTAATTTTATAGGTAGTTTGTCTACTTGATTAGTTTGATATGCAATACATTCTTGAATAAATACACATTCACTACAATTAGGCGCTTTTGGAGTGCATTGTATCGCACCAAAGTCCATTATAGCTTGATTAAATGTAGCAGGATTATTATTTGGGATTAATGTTTTTGCTAATGTTTGAAATTCCTTTTTAGTAGAATTACTAGAAATATCAGAGGTAATACCATAAATACGTGATAATACTCTGAATACGTTTCCGTCTACTACTGGTACTACTTCATCAAATGCAATAGAAGCAATAGCAGCAGCAGTGTATTCACCAACTCCTTTTAATGTTAGCAATTCTTTATATGAATTTGGAAATATACCATTGTAGTCATAAGTAACTTTTTTGGCTGTCGCGTGTAAGTTTCTAGCTCTACTGTAATAACCTAATCCTTGCCAAAGGCGCATGATGTCGTCTTCAGGCGCATGAGCTAGGTCTTGTACAGTTGGATAGTGTGATAAAAAGGCTTCGAAATAGGGTAATCCTTGAGCAACACGTGTTTGTTGTAAAATAATTTCTGACAACCAAATTGCGTAAGGATTCTTAGTTTCTCGCCAAGGTAAATGTCGCTTGTTTTGTAAGTACCAAGCAATGAGTTTATTATGAAATAGCATTGCAAAAAGTATTAAATGCAAACTTAAAACTTTATATATTTAAATTTTAATCGATTAAGGTTGAATTATTGGATTATAAATTAATATATTTGCACACTCTAAAAATTTCGGACAACAACAAAATAATTTATATCTAAAAATGACGAAAGCAGACATTGTAGCTAAAATTTCTGAGAAATTAGGGCTTGAGAAAGGAGACGTGCAAGCGACAGTAGAATCTTTTATGGATGAAGTAAAAGCTTCGTTAGAAACAGGGGAAAACGTTTATTTAAGAGGTTTCGGTAGCTTTATTATTAAAACTAGAGCTGAAAAAACAGGAAGAAATATCTCTAAAAATACTACAATTAGAATACCTGCTCATAACATCCCAGCTTTCAAACCTGCTAAGGTGTTTGTAGAAGGCGTTAAGTCTAATACAGAAGTTAAAGTAAAATAATTTATTAATCTCTAAATTACACACATTATGCCAAGTGGTAAAAAAAGAAAAAGACATAAGGTAGCGACGCACAAACGTAAAAAAAGAGCGAGAGCTAACCGTCACAAAAAGAAAAAGTAGTTTAAAACTACTTTTTTCTTTTAACGAAGAAAAGGTTATTACTAAAAGGCTTATCTTAACGGATAGGTCTTTCGGATTATATACCTGTTATTAATGTTTAATCCATCTATACAATCTCATTTTGAGTTTAATGCTCTGTAATGAATGAGTATGGATAAAAATGTACAGTGTGAATAAAGAACTAATTATTAGATCAAGTTCTGAAGCAGTAGATTTTGCCTTATTAAAAGATGGAAAACTAATAGAATTACACAGTGAGCGTGAAGAGAAAGAAGATACAGGTTTTCAAGTGGGCGATATATTTATCGCAAAAATTAGAAAACCAGTTGCAGGATTAAATGCTGCCTTTGTTCATGTAGGTTTTGAGAAAGATGCATTCTTGCATTACCACGATTTAGGTCCAAATCTCAAAACACTGTTGAAATTCTCAAAACTTGTAAGCGGAGGTAAACTAAAGGATTTCTCCTTAAAAAATTTTCCTTTTGAAGAAGAAATAGATAAAGATGGTGTGATTACTGATGTACTTAGTGCTAATCAATCTTTATTAGTTCAAATTGTTAAAGAACCTATTTCTACTAAAGGACCACGTATTAGCTCAGAGCTTTCTATTGCAGGAAGATATGTAGTTTTGGTTCCTTTCTCTAATCGTGTTTCTATTTCTCAAAAAATTGAATCAAAAGAAGAGAAAGAAAGGTTAAAAAAATTAGTACAGTCAATCAAGCCGAAAGGTTTTGGGGTTATTGTACGCACAGTGGCTGAAGGCATGAAGGTTGCAGATATTGAAAAGGATTTGCAAAACTTAATGACGAAGTGGAACACAATGTGCAAAAAATTAACTACAGCTCAGCATCCTTCAAAAGTATTGGGTGAAGTAAATAAAGCTTCTTCCATATTAAGAGATGTTTTTAATGATACTTTTACTGGTATTATTACAGATGATGAGGATCTGTATTTTCAAACAAAGGACTATTTGCAAGAGATTGCTCCTTTGAAAGTTTCCATTGTGAAACATTATTTGTCTAAAGAAGTGCCGATTTTTGAGAAATATAATATCGAACGTCAGATTAAAACTTCTTTTGGTAGAACAGTATCAATGAGTAAGGGAGCTTACTTAATAATAGAACATACTGAAGCTCTACATGTAATAGATGTAAATAGTGGAAACAGGTCAAACAAAGCTCAGTCTCAAGAAGACACAGCCCTAGAAGTAAACCTAATTGCAGCAGCTGAAATAGCACGACAATTAAGATTACGTGATATGGGGGGAATTATAGTGGTTGATTTTATTGATATGGGGAATCCAGAAAATAGAAAGACGCTGTATGACTTTTTGAAAGAAGAGATGAGTGATGACAAAGCTAAACACAAGATCTTGCCTCCTAGTAAGTTTGGGTTAATACAAATTACTAGACAAAGGGTTAGGCCAGAGGTTAATATTGAAACTAGAGAAGAAGATCCTAATGACAATGGTCATGGAGAGATTGAAGCTCCAATTCTAATTATTGACAAAATTAAGGCTGACTTGGAAAGCATTATTTCAAGAGATAAATCAGTAAAGATCATCTTGAATACGCATCCTTTTGTGGCTGCGTACTTAACTAAAGGGCTTTTTTCTATCCGTTTTAAATGGTGGAGAGAGTTTAATAAAAAAATTAAAATTGTTCCACGTGACGCTTACACGTATTTAGAATACCATTTCTTAGATGATAAGGGAAATGAAATTTCAGAATAAT
>NZ_BAEX01000108.1 GCF_000246945.1 Myroides injenensis M09-0166 | reverse complement strand
TATTAACGCTATGTTTGTTTTTATATTTAAAGTGATTAATTGTCTTGATGTTTTATTTTAATGGTGAAAGAGATAATTGATCCTCTTCCTTTTTGCGTGTCTATTATTAATTCAGAGTGAAGCAGTTTAGCTCGTTCTCTCATATTAATTAAGCCAATTCCTCGCTTGGTATCTTTGTCAAAACCAATACCATTATCTATTACAGCAATAGTGATATAATTGTTGTCTGCTTTTATTTCAATTGTACACTCACTAGCTTTAGCATATTTATTTACATTATGAATTGCCTCCCTAATGATGTAATAGGTATTAATTTTCTGCAATGGTGTTAAGTCTTCTAAATCAATTCCTTCCTCTACTGCTAAAGAGAAAAGAGTATTCCATTCATTCTTTTGAAGTGAGATATATCCTTCTAATAGAGTCGCAAATCTCGTTTCTTCAAAAATGTGGTTGTTTTGTAAAGCATGTGATATTTCACGAGTACTTTGCTCTAGTTTTTTTAATTCTTCTATTAAGAGATTTTGTAGCCCTTGATTATTTGTATGGAGCTGTTGCAAGTTAAATCGTATGGTAAACAAGCCATTTACTACGCCATCGTGCAATCCTCTAGCAATTCTATTACGCTCATCAGCCTTCGAACTCACTGCAATTAAGTCTTTCTCTAGCATTAATTGGTAAATGTGATCGTCAGCTTTTTGTTGTTTTTTTTGAAAGATTTGTTCTTTATCTTTAAAATGTAAATGTATTATATAACTAATAGAACAGATAATTATAACAATGCCTATTAGAATAATATTCCTTAGATAAATACTCTCTTTTAGCGTTTTGTTTTCAGCAATAACTAATTCTGTTTCGTACGATATTTGGCTAAATTTACTTCTAGTTTCGTTTTCTTGTGTATTGATTAAATTACCAAGTTGTATTAATTCCTGTACTTCTTCTTTTAAGAAATAATCTTCATTAGTAAGAATAAATTGAAGTGCCTCATGCTGCTGAATAGGTAGATTGTTATACTTGGCTACTGAATGTGCATTACGAGCCCATTTAATAGCTTCGTCTTTATTATTGGCATAATTATACAGTTCAGCTATTTGCATACTCGTACCAAACATTCTATATAAAGCGTTTATTTTGACTTCTTTATTGTAATTGTCAATAATATTGTCAATGTATTTTTGGTTATTAGAAAGTTTGTATAACGCTAAGTTCTTGTGATTACTTAAGAAAGTAACTAAGAAAGTATGTGATTCTGGAGTGAGGCATTTTTCGCCCTCTTTAGCATATTTAATAGCCTCAAGATAATTTTCCTGGTTTATTTTAAGTTCCGCTAAATTGGCATAGGCAAGAGATAAGCCTACTAATAAACGCTCATTTGATAAGACCTTATTTTTATTAAGGTCAGCAGTCATTAAATCAATTGCTCTTTTTTGATATTTCTCAGCTGTATAGTAGTCTTTTCTAATGTCGGCAATACAAAAGGAGAGAAGTGGATTAGCTTCAAAATGGATAGGGTTATTCTTATCTTTTTTTAGGTGAAGTAGAGCACTTACTACTTTTGCTTCCGCTTCTTTAAGCATCCCCATTTCATAAAGTAACCTTGCAATATAAAATTCACTTTCTCCTAATTTGATAGTATCGTGGAGTTGTTTATAGATATTTTCTGCTTTAAGATAGTAGTAATAGACGCTATCTCGTTGATTATTATTATGGTGATACGCTCCTAAGTGATTATAAATTTGTGCCAGGTAATATTCATCGTCTACTTTTTCGCCAAAAAGAATGGCACGTTTTGATAATTTTCTGAGAGAAATAGAATCACTAGACCATCTTAACCTGGAGATTACTTGTTCAATATAATCTCTGTTAGGTTTTGTATTGCTTAAATTAATCGCTTTTTCATACTCGGGTTTTAGTACCTCAGTCAAGCTATCTTTGTACTGAGGACTGGTCATTAAAGCATATAGTCTATCGTAATCTGGAGTACTTTTAGGAGTAGGTCTCGAGCAGTTAGTCACTAATAATAAGAGACTAATTACAGAAAGATAAACTTTAAATTTAGATGACATATTACTTTTGTGAATTCACACACAAAATTACTAATAAATGTTGTAAAAATAACATATTGTTTAATTTTAACATATATGATTGTGAATGTGATAATTCTATTTGTAAAATGCAGTAATTTTATTGTATATAATTTAATAAAAAGTATCCTTTTAGTATAATAATGTATTTTGTTTCTTGTGATTTTGGAGCAAGAAAGATAAAATCTTAAAATGTTTTACTTTTTTTGGCTGCTCATTTTTATAATGAAGTGGGCATTATATTATGGTACATTAATTATTTATTTTCAGATCGTAAAACTATATGTAAAGGCAAAAAAAATAAGCTACTCTTAAGGAATAGCTTATCTGAAAAATTTAGGAGTAGAATTAAGTATTAAAAGTTAACATTTGCTGTCAGTACAGCGCCTTTACTATCAGACGTCTTAATTACTTTTCCATCTTTTTTAACCGTTAAGGTTAATGTTCCGTCCTTACCATCAGTAGTTTGACCAGTTACGCCAATAGCAGCATGTTCTTTTTTGTCTAATGTAGTTGACCAAGTATTACCTTTATGATTAGTATCGCTATTTGTTTGTCCATCAATAACTGTCACTATCATATCGATATTTACATTTTCAGAACCTACAGCTTCTACAAGATATTTTCCATTAGATGTTTCTCCACTACTAGAGTTATCATCACTACTGCAAGCAGCTAATCCCATAAATGCGATGGTACAAATCATCGCTAATTTTAATTTTTTAAACATTTTTCGAGTTTTTATAATGTAATTAATAGTTCAAAAATATAAGTTTATTTCAATAATTGGTATTTTGTGTGAATAATAATTCAATAAAAATGGCTATTTGAGAATAAAAACATCAATTTGTAGATTTTTGCCTAAGTAATGTGAAGAAAAAATCCATAGACTTTTTCTGGCAGTAAAATAATTACGACTATTTATGTCAATCTCCTGTTGATTATAGATGGTTTGATCACTTTAAAAAGTTATCTTTTCTTATCTTCTGAAAATTATTATCTTGAAAAATTAAACTAACCAATTTAATTTATGACATTAACGATAAGAAGAATTGAAAAAAAAGATAACCACTCAATGGCTAATGTGTTAAGAACGAGTCTAGAAGAGTATGGGCTTAATATTCCCGGAACTGCTTATTTTGATGAAAGTACAGATAGGCTATATGAAACTTTTGTAGGAGATCAAATGGCTTATTACATTGCAGAAGAAGATGGAGAGATTTTAGGAGGGGTAGGGATTTATCCTACAGAAGGCTTGCCAGAGGATACAGTAGAGCTTGTAAAGATGTATGTGAAATCAAATTGTAGAGGAAAAGGAGTGGGAAAACAATTAATGATGAAGTGTATTGAGCGAGCGAAAGAATTAGGGTATAAAAATATTTATTTAGAAACAATGCCAGAATTAAGCGCAGCTGTCGCAGCTTATGAAAAGTTGGGGTTTAAGTCACTTGATAAAGCTTTAGGAAATACAGGTCATTTTTCTTGTACAATATGGATGCTCTTGACATTGTAAGGAGTTTAAAAAGAATAAAGACGTCTAAGGAATATATTAGACGTCTTTTTTATTATGATTAATTATTTCGTTTTTTAATTAATATGTTCACTCGACTCATGAGTAATATGCTGACACATGAAAATCCTACGACTACATAGCCTACTACGTTGTAATTAATCAAAGGGCTAGCCTTGCTTTCTTGATATACAATGCTCCCGGCAATTAGTGCAGCGATACCACCTGATATTTGTTGGATTGAAGAGTTAATACTCATATAGGCACCTCTGTCTTTTATTTCTGGTACGGCACTGCTTAATGCTGATGAAGGAATCATTCTACTTGTAATACCAATCATCATACACACATTGAAAATCATTACTACCCAAAGCGGCAGCATGGATTGATTTGTATAAGTTATACTTACAAGCATTAACCATATAGATGCAATAGTGAACAATTTATATTTAGACATTTTATCACTAAGTTTTCCAACAAATGGCATTATTAATAAGGAGGTAGCTCCTGATACCATAAATAAGAAAGGAAGTTGTTCTTCTGATACACCTAGATTATTGACAGCGAATATTGTACCATAAGGCATCATCATAAAACCTCCTACAGTAAGAAACATTGTAGCCATAAAACCAATACGGTATTCCTTATTCTTTAAAGTAGTCCATAGGTGCCTAAATATGTTTGTTTTGTTTTGTAGTTTTAGATGTGCATTTATAGGTTTTAGCCCTATAATAATCATTATTGCAATTAGAACAGATAGAATAACAATCATAAAAAAAGGCGCTTCCCAATTCCACATATTAGCAATATACAACCCTATAGGAATACCTAAGACAGAACTAGCACCATAACCCATTTGCGTAAAACCTAATACTCTTCCTCTTTGTTGAAGGGTAAATAGATCAGTAACGATTGCCATAGATATGGAAGCAATGACGCCACCAAACAACCCTGTGATAATACGTGCTATTACTAAAGCATGATAGGAATTAGCGAGTCCACAAAATAATGTTCCTATTATAAAACCAAAGTAGAATACTAATAGTAATTTTTTTCTATCAAATTTGTCTGCAAATCCTGCAGTTAAGAATCCTGAAATTCCAGCGCTGAAAGCATAAGCAGAGACAACTATTCCAAAGTCTTGTGTATTAATAGATAAGTTTTTTAGTAATAGGTCTCCTAATGGAGCCATTACCATAAAATCTAATATAACTGTAAACTGTGTAATTGATAATAGGAAGATAACAAATTTGTCATAGCGCGTAAAAGACTTTGGCACAGAATCTTTCATATATAGTAAAAAGTTTGTTGCAAATCTAACTATTGTTTTTTGATAAAGAATTAAAACGGGGGAATAGTAAACAATTTTTAGTTGATTTAAATTAAGGAGCGATTAAAGTTGTAATTTTAAAATGTAAAAATATTGTCATGGCAGTACCAGTGAGTAAAGAAGAGCTATTAATTGCAATTCAAACAAATTATGAAAAACTCAAGAAAGATTTAATCACTATTCCTAGAGCGTTGACAGCAGTGTGTGAATTAGAGGGACATAGTAAAGGAACAATGATGAGCATAAATAATCTTGTTTCTTATCTTATTGGATGGGGGGAATTGGTTTTGAAGTGGAATAAAAACAAAGATTTGAATAAGGAAGTTATCTTTCCTGAAGATGGCTATAAGTGGAACGAATTAGGCAAATTAGCTCAGAAGTTTTATAGTGATTATGGTTCTTATAATTTTGAGGAATTGCTTGTCAAATTAGATTATACTGTAACTACTCTCATTCAGCTGATAAATAATAAAACGAATGAACAACTTTATGAAATAACGTGGTATGACAAGTGGACTCTAGGTCGTATGATACAGTTTAATACTTCTTCTCCTTACGCTAATGCAAGAGGACGTATTCGTAAATGGAAAAAAGAAAAGGAAATTAAATAATAATACAAAATGCCAAGAGTACTTGATACTTTTGGCATTTTGTATTATTTAGTAAGGAGATTATTTGTTGAAAAGATTATTGAATAATGCTAATTGATTAGATAGGGCTTTACTCCAATAAGCTGTATTATGCTCGCCTAGTGATTCTGTATAGTAATGATCAATATGATGAGAGGTAAGTATATGGTGAAATTCTCGATTCATCTCAGTCATTTCTATATCCTCACTGCCGCAGTCTAAGATGTAATTTTGTTGTGCTAGCTTCATTAAAGGTACTTTATTAAAAGTCAGGTATTCTTTGTTTAGATTATCTAAAGGACCTAAAACTTTATCCACTTGGTAATTGTGGTAAGATTCTCCAAATTTAGTAAAGTCAAGGGCACCACAAGTACTGCCAACAATGGAAAAAGTGTCGTGATAATAAATACCGATATTAAGTGCGCCATAACCTCCCATACTCCAGCCCAATATCCCACGCTTGTTTCTATCTGTGATCGTTGGGTAGTGCTGATCTACATATTTTACTAATTCTTTACCTATAAATGTTTGATACTGTGAGTTAGTATTAATGGGACTATCTACATACCAACTATTATAATTGCCATTGGGTAAAATATAAATGGTTTGGTATTCTTTACTTTTTGCAATTAGATCTGGAATGTCTTTACTTAAAGCACGTTGTGGATTACCGCTATATCCATGCAGAATATATACTGCTGGATATTGTTTGTCAATTGTATAATCAGGCGTAATAACAATTGTTTCTATTTCTTTATTCATCTTTTCACTATAGACATTGATATGAGAAACAGTCTGTGCTTTTAATGAAAGTGTAGCTGTTAGCGCTAATAATGTGATGATAAAATATCTTTTCATCTTGTTTCGATTTATAATTCGAATACAAAATTCAGATATTAAAAAAGTGAAAACATTTACATATGTTGAAGTAATTAATAATTTAATTCCTTACGGATGCGGCTAAGTTGAGTAGGGGTAACTCCTAAATAAGAAGCTATTTGATGTTTTTTTAATCTTTGATATAGTTTTTTGTTTTGGTATAAACGAATATAGCGCTTTTTTGCCGACTCCCATTTTAGGTTAATTTCTAAAGGTTCTTTTTTAACTACCCAGTTCTTTTCAAGATAGCGTATTTGGAATAATGCTAAATCATGGTGTTTTATCAATAGACTTTGGAAGTCAATTACTGGATAACAAATTACCTCAGTATCTTCTAAAGCAATGATGCTAAAATCACTAGGTTTGTTTTCGATGACAGCGGATGTCGAAGTTACAAAGCTATGTTCTTCAAAAAATAACTTGTAAATTATATTACCCTCATCGTCCATATTATAATATCCTAAAAGTCCCTTTTGAATAAAGTAATAGTAATGGGCATGATCACCAATAGAGAGCAATAATTCATTTTTTTTGAAATGTTTTAAGGTGCAAATATTCGTTAACTCTTCTAAAGTTTGGGAAGATAGGGGGTAATAAGTAAGTAATTGTTTGATAAACTCATTCATATTACAAATATAAGATTCCTTTAATTGGTAGAATATTTTTTATTGAGTAAGGAATGATTATTTGGCTATCTCTTTACAGAAGGCACTAAGCATTTTGAGTAATTATAATTTCAAAAATGACAATACACTATTTTTATAGGTATCGCCAATAGGTACTATATATCTATGGATATATATACGATTGCGTTCTAACGTTTCTATTTTTTTTGTGTTGACAATAAAAGACTTATGAGTTTGAATAAAAATAGTCTGAGGAAGTTTATTTTTAAAGTCTGTTAAGGTGCTCAAAGTAATTAAGCGTTCATTTGCTAGTTGAATGGCTAGGTAATCTTTCATGCTTTCTATAAATAATATATCGATTAGATTAACCTTTATATGTTTACCATCCGTTTTTATGAATATATGTTCTTGTGCTATTGTAGGAGGTAAAGTAATTATATTAATCGCTTTTTGCGTGCTTTTTAAAAACCTGTCATATGAAATAGGTTTTAATAAATAATCAATAGCATTGTGTTCATAACCATCTAAAGCGTATTGACTATAGGCAGAGGTAATGATAAAAAAAGTTTTGTTACCGACTATATTCATTATTTGCAGTCCTGTCAGTTCAGGCATTTGTATATCTACAAAACAAAT
This sequence comes from Myroides injenensis M09-0166, assembly GCF_000246945.1. Classification (GTDB taxonomy): domain Bacteria; phylum Bacteroidota; class Bacteroidia; order Flavobacteriales; family Flavobacteriaceae; genus Flavobacterium; species Flavobacterium injenense. The sequence goes on along the minus strand of NZ_BAEX01000108.1, from coordinate 2,178 downwards.
ATCTACTTGTAACTGCTGGATGTCTGATAAGCCAGCTATAGCAGATGTAGAGCTACCTATTAAATTAAGTTGAGGTGTCTTATTCACATAATCACTTAATAAAGCAACTGCCATAGGTTCATCATCTATAATATAACAGTTTAATAGTTTCATAAGGATATTGTTAGTTCACAAATAAATATATTATTTTCATTGGTAATACTTAGTAGATATTGATTAGGAAATTCAAGTTCTAATCGTCTTTTTATATTGTCTAACCCTACACCACTAGTTTTATCTTTTATAGCGTGATTAATACTATTAGTAGTAAAAAGCTGTAAAGTAGTATTATATTGTTTAATCGATATAGTAAACGGGGAATTTTCATCATTTAAAATACCGTGTTTGAAGCCATTTTCGACAAATGGCAATAGAAGTAAAGGAGGTATTTGCAAATCTTTATTTTCTATATCTGTTAGATAGACAACATTTGGTTTTCCTGCAATTCTTAATAATTCTAGGTCGATTAGATCTTGTATATAGTTGAGTTCTTTATCTAGGGATATTCTATTGTGATGTGTTTCATAAGTAATAAAACGCATCAATTGGCTTAGTTTATCTAAAGCAGGTAGTGCTTTTTCAGATTTTTGATAGACAAGATAATAGATATTATTAAGTGTATTGAATACAAAATGTGGGTTAATCTGAGCTTTAAGAAAACGTAGTTCACTTTGTTTATTTTCTTCTAATACTACTTGATTGTATTGAAGAGTTCGTATATAATTAATAATTATAAAAAGTAGAGAGCTAAGTATAATAGGAAAACTGCTAAAATAGATATTATCAAAAAAATAAAAGCCTATTGAAGTATCTTCGTAATAATTAATCTGCCCCCATATCCATTCTGTTATCCCTTGTTCAATAAAACTTCGCAAGAGAATGTACAATAAATATGAAGTTAAATAACCTTTTAAGAAGGTCGCTATTGTGAACTTTTTTGCCCATTTAGGCATAATGACAATATAGTGAAAGTAAAAGATAGTTATAAATATGAACATCCAAGTATAATCAAATAGATTAAAATTAATTGGACTTATGAAATAAGGAGCAGTTACAGTAATATTTACGTATTTAAAATAGGCTAATAACAGCCAAAAAATGAGGTGGAATTGAATCTCTTTTTTTTCTAGAAAGCACTTTTTTCATAGTAAGAATCTTTATGTAGTAAAGCTATTAAATCTTTGTAATTAGACAGAGGGTGTTTGTCGTATAAGTGAGGGTGTTTGTCGAAATTATAGAAAGTAAAAAGTTTGACTTGTGATATTTGTTGTAAGCATTAAAAAAAATAGTATTATGAAACATAAATTAATCTTCTTAATTTTTCTTCTTGTTTTCAAAACAATTGCATTTAGCCAATCGAAAATAAACAATAAGAATCAACACCCTATTCCTGTTTTAAATATGGGGACATTTCATATGGGATATACATCAGATGCACATTCTACTGAGTTTGATGAGCACAATGTTGAAAATATAAAGTTAGTTCATCAAGTTGCAAAAGCATTGGCAGAATTTAAACCCACTGTTATAGTAATAGAATATCCTCCATCATATAATGATAAGCTTATGGAAGAGTATCAGGAGTACCTTGCTAATCCTAGTATGTCATTCGAAAATCCAAGTGAAGTAGAGCTATTGGCATTTGAATTAGGAAGGCTATCAGGTGTGAAAAAGCTTTATGGTATCGACTATAGAGAGGGATATAATTATATGATAGGAAATGATTTAGATACAATAGTTGATAAAGCCACTATTACAGAATACAGAAATTCAGTTTATAAACAATTAGATGATGCAGAGGAACAAGCTGGCGGTGTGATCGAACAATTATATCTTACAAATACTAAAGAGTATTTAGATGAGATGATTAATGTAAATGCTGATATTCTTACCCATATTTCTAGTCCTGGGAAATGGGAAGGAGCTGAGGAAGCAAGTAAGTATTATCATCGCAATTTAGTAATGTACTCAAATCTTAATCAAATACCGCTGACTAAAGATGATAGAGTATTTATACTTATGGGAGCTAGTCATACAGCATTTTTTAATATGTGGCTTGGTCGCAGTCCTAAATATCAATTAGTAGATATTTTTGATTATCTAAAACTTAGTAAATAATTAACCAATAAAATTAGAGGC
>NZ_BAEX01000109.1 GCF_000246945.1 Myroides injenensis M09-0166 | reverse complement strand
ACACGTAGTATGGTTTTGGAATGTATGATAATGATCACAAAGATTACGTCTTTTCAAAGAAGAGGATTTATAAACAGAATCTATACAATTTAAATATTTCGGGCTTATTATGGAAAAAGAATAAAGTTAATATGGAGTTTTTAATTGATTACTCTTTTAGAGATTTAAAAACTGAAGAAGAAAGTACGATTAATCTTCATGAACTTGTTGCAAAAGAGTGGAATACAAGAATGAAATTTATTTATTCAGTACATCCAAGTTGGATTATTGATGCTTCTATAGCTACTAATTTTAAGCAATTTGTAGGAAAAGAAAATAGATATAGTTATAAAAGAGTTAATGAAAATTATCCTGACGTATATGATTATGTAAAAATTGGATCTGTAAAACCTTATCAATTAGATGACAGTTATATTAGTATCAATACTAATTTGTCTTATTTGGCAACTGGATACATTACCTATCAAGTTGGAGCAAGTTTTAGAAAAACAGAGTTTAATGAAAAATATAAAGGAACCAATTTCAAATCACTAATCGAAAAATCAGTGCCAGGTATACATTTTAATGTAAATTATAATGGAAAACGACATAATTTAGAGACTAATTTTTCTTTTGAACAAGAAAAAAGTAAGAATGGAGTAGCTAATGTAGATTATAACTATCTTAGTTTATATAAGGAAGTATATTATCCTAACCTTCTTTATGGGAGTATTGATAAAAAGTACTACCAACTTGACCTAAATTATAATTACAGATTAAGTAATAGAAATAGAGTAGGAATTAGTTTTATGTTTTATAAATATTCAGGTGATTATTCTAGATTAGAAACAGATAATAAAAATTTAAAAGTTAATAATTTAGGCTATTCGTGTAGACTATACTATCAGTTTATATAAGTGTCTTTTTTATCTCGTAATAAATAAAAACAACCTTATTCAATAAAATAGAGATGCGAGCTATAAAATTTTTATATTTCATTTATTTTAACAAATAAATTTATATATCTTTGTTTTGTTAAATTTTAAAACAAGAGCCTATATAACATCTTTACTTTTAAAAAAAATAAGAAGAAACATTTATTGCTATTAAAAGAATTTGTTATGGTATATACTGATATGCCGGATGCTACACTTATAAAATTATATGTAGCTGGTGGTGAAGAAGCTCTTGAAGTTCTAATTAAAAGACATCAAGCTAAAATTTACGGTTTTATTTTCTCTAAAGTATCTAATCCCGATCTTGCGGATGATATTTTTCAGGATACTTTTATAAAAGTAATTCATACTTTAAAATCTAAACGTTATAATGAAGAAGGTAAGTTTTTACCTTGGGTTATTCGTATCGCGCATAATTTAATAATGGATCATTACCGAAAAGAAAAACGCAATCAAGTTATTAATGACTCTGATGAAATGCCTCTTTTTATGTTCTTGAAAGATGATTCAGATATTATCGAGAGTGCTTTAATTAAAGAACAAATCGAAGTAGATTTAAAAATCTTAATAGAGGAACTGCCTCATGATCAACGTCAAGTAATAATGATGCGCATTTATCAAGATTTGAGTTTTAAAGAAATTGCTGAATTGACTGAAGTAAGTATTAATACTGCTTTAGGTAGAATGAGATATGCGCTGCTTAATTTAAGAAAATTGATTAATGATAAAAAAATAATTTTGACTGAGTAAATAATAAAGTCATAGGTTTTGTCGTTTTAGTATAAACCACAAAACAGTTATATATGAAAAACATTTACTTAGTAAAAAAAGCCGAAGTTACTTTGCCCAAAAAAGAAACGATACAATTTCTTTTAAATTACTCAAGAAGTCTTAATAGATTAAGCTTGAATGGTTTATTAAATAAAAGTGAGTTTGCTAAAAATTAGAATTAGTAAAGAAAATGCTTAAGATTTACTTCTTAAGCATTTTCTTTTTATTGTATTCATTTATTACTGTTTTGCGCCCAATAACGCTAGTAATAATATCTAGTTCTAGATTCCATCCACGGGCAGGACTGTATTGTCTTCCGTACCACACTAACTGAAGATGTAAAAGATTCCACTTATCTTTTGGAAATAGTCGTTTAGCATCTTTTTCTGTTTGTTCAACACTTTTTCCGTTTGAAAATCCCCATCTATACATAAGTCTATGAATATGCGTATCCACTGGGAATGCTGGGATATTAAATGCTTGTGCCAATACTACACTTGCTGTTTTATGTCCGACTGCAGGTAGTGATTCTAGTGCTTCCATATCTGCTGGTACCTCACCATTGTATTTATCAATAAGGATATGCGATAATCCGTAAATTCCTTTTGATTTCATTGGCGACAAACCACAAGGTCTGATTATATCTTGGATTTCTTCCACTGATAATTTTACCATATCATAAGGATTATCAGCTTTCGCAAACAAAATAGGAGTAATCTTATTTACTCTTTCATCTGTGCATTGTGCAGATAGTAAAACTGCTATTAGTAGAGTATAAGGATCCCTGTGATCTAAGGGTACAGGAACCTCAGGATATAGAGCATCTAGCGTTTCTAATGTGAAGTTTACTTTTTCAGCTTTCGTCATTTTTTTTCATTTAATGCGAAGATAATAAAAATAACACTTATAGGGTTTTAATCTGTATTGGCTTTACTTATAGTTAAATTGTCTGTGAATATTGCCTTCAATTACTCTTCTTGATAAAGAGTGAAAAGTTAAAGTGCAGGCATGTATTTTTAATTTTTGTAGAATTATTGTTAAAGTACATACGGATTCTATAAATAACCAATATATTTAGGTTGTAAATGAAGAAGTAAATATGCGTAAATTAAAAATAACTCTTTTTGCATTAGTCTTTTCTGCTATCTCAGCATTAGGGCAAGAAACGAATCATCCAAAGATTGTTGATACGTTTGTAGAGGATTACAATACCAATAATTATGAAGATTTTTATAAGTATTTTTCCATTTCTTTAAAAGAAGAATTGCCTATAAATCAAGCAAAAAACTTCTTTGTAGAGATGAAAGAGAAACTAGGTAATATAAAGAATATAGAGTTTTATGGACTAGATGATAATCACTTAGCGCTATATAAAACTGAGTTTGAAAATGACGAAGTAGCCTTGATTAACTTGGCAGTAAATGAGAACGGAGAATTGGTAGGCTTGAGAATTCTTAATATGCCAGAGGATAATAATGTAAATACTGCTTTATTGGCCAAGAGCTATAAAGATATTGTGTTAGAATCAATAACATCTCTACCTAACAAAGGACAAATTGCTATAGCTATTATTAACGATGATAAAGTAGAATACTTAGGTTTTGAAAAAAATAAAGGAGAGATTAAAGAACTAGAGAATTATAACAACTTATTTTCTATAGCAAACTTTTCGACTGTTTTTACTTCTACTATTTTAGCAAATGCTGTTGAACAAGGTAAAGTTTCGTTGGCACAAGACATTAATGATTTATATGATTTTAAATTTAAAGATGATATAAAGCTTAAGATTTCAGAGCTAGCTAATCATTCAGCTGCTTTACCAATGTTGCCTAAAGTTGAGAATTCCTTAATAAATGATCCTGACAAATACTTTATCTCTTTCTCAAGAGATAACCTTATAGATTATTTAAAAAATGATTTAGTACTAGATACTTTAGATCAGAAAAACAGACAAAGTTTTTCGTTTTTAGGTTATGCTGTTCTTGGGGAGGCTTTAACGAGATTATATGATAAAAGCTATGAGGATCTTGTACAAGAGTTGATATTTGATAAATATGGAATGGTTAACAGTACAATTAATCTACCTAGAAAAAAGAAAAAACTGGTATATGGGATTGATGCTGATAAGAAAGAACAAAAAGGATATAATATCCAGGCATTAAAACCAGCAACAAGTGGCTTCTCATCAGTAGAAGATTTGAGTAAATTTGTAATTGCTGAATTTAATAAAGAAGATAAGGTACTGAATATAACTCAGAAACCAACCTTAATTGTAACTCCTAATTATTGGGTATCTTCTGGTTGGAAAATAGCATTTCCGTTTATATCTACCAGTAAGTTGTATTTTTCGAGAGCAATTGATAGTGGCTATTCTAACTATATAGGTTTCGATCCAGAAATGAAAAAAGGGTTAATTATTCTGACAAATAGTTCAACACAAGAAGCACTAAATTCTTTAGACGATTTAAGCTATAAGTTGATGATGAAATTATTAAAATAACAAGAAAGGGATCCATTTGGATCCCTTTCTTGTAAATATTGTTAGTTATAATGTTCAGCATTTTTGCCGCAGTAGTAGCATTTTCTCGCTTCTAATATTAGTTGGAATTGTATCCCAAATAATATAGATGCTAAAACTAAGTGTGTAGCTTGCGTCCCAAATGGGAAATGCACATAATACATCATAATACCTGAGAAGATTTCTAAAATAAGTATTACCATTACCCATTTCATTTTGTCAAAACCAAGTCTAAGATGTCTATTTAGATAGAACAAATACATATTCAAAGCTAAGACGATAAAAGAGAAACTTCTGTGAATATAGAAATCTACATTTGGATTATTTAACCATAAGTATTCATTACCTATTCCTGCATTTACTTGTTCATCAATAAATTCTCTAACTTGAGTACCAAGAATAACTTGAATTAATGTGAATAGTAAAGAAACGGTAAGTAAAACTCTGAATTTAGAATTGTATTCTTTAATTTCTGTAACGTCTTTGGCTGCTCTAATAATTCCAATAATAATTGCAACTATTACAAGCGCCATTACCATATGGACAGTTATCTTTATAGGGTTTAATACAGAATAGACAACAACGGCTCCTAACCAAGCTTGAAAAACCATTAAGAAAACTACTAACCATGAGGCTAATACAAGTCCTTTTCTTTCTTTCCAGTAGCCAAATGATGCAATAGCCATGGCTAAACATGCTAACCCTGCTAATGCTCCACAAAGGCGGTTAATATATTCAGTCCATGTATGTCTAGGGTTAAACTCAGCATAATCGTGTCGCGTATATTTCTCCCAATGTGACTCATCATATTCTGCTAATGTTGTAAAGCTTTCTTTAGCTTTCCATAAGCTCTCATCATGAATAATCATTTGACCTTTCTCGAATTCGTGATTAGGTTTCCATTCTAATACTTCAATATCAGTAGGAGGTATGTAATAACCAAAACACTTAGGCCAGTCCGGACATCCCATTCCAGAACCAGTCATTCTAACTGCTGCTCCAGCAACTATAACTAGGTATACTAGTATAAGCGATGCCTTCGCTAATGGTAAAAAATAGTTCTTCATATTTATTTTTATTGTTTATTGACAACTTCTAATCCCATTTTTCTTGCTTTCTCAAGCATATAAGTATATGCTGCATCATATTCATTTGGGATAACACCTTCTAAGATAGCTTCTTTAATAGATTCTTTTAATGAACCAATTTCTCGACATGGTTTTAGGTTGAAAGTTTCCATAATTTCTTCACCAGTAATAGGTGGTTGGAAATTACGAACATGGTCGCGCTCTTCAACTTCTACTATTTTTTGTCGAACAATCTTAAAATTGTTGTGATATTTTTTAAACTTGTTAGCATTTTTTGTTGTAATGTCTGCCTCACATAAAGTCATTAGATCTTCTACGTTTTCACCTGCATCAAATACAAGTCGACGTACAGCAGAGTCTGTAACTTCTTTTTGTGCTAAAACGATTGGTCTAGAACTCATTGTTACCATCTTTTGCACAAACTTCATTTTTTGGTTTAGAGGCATGTGTAATCTTGTAAAGATTCTCTTCACCATTTTACCTCCTAAGAACTCATGTCCATGAAATGTCCATCCTTGTTTCTTACTGAAGCGCTTTGTGGGTGCCTTTCCAATATCGTGTAGTAGGGCAGACCATCTTAACCATAAATCGTCAGTGTTTTTTGATATATTATCTACAACTTCTAACGAATGGTAGAAGTTATTTTTATGGGTATGACCTTCTATTTCTTCTACTTGATTTAAAGCTGTTAATTCTGGTAATATTAAATCTAATAAACCAGTTTTATATAACAACAAGAAACCTTTTGAAGGAACTGGAGTTAAAAGAATTTTGTTTAGTTCATCGACAATTCTCTCTCCTGATATAATATCTAGGCGGCTGTGGTTTCTAGTAATAGCCTCTAAAGATTCGTCCTCAATTCTAAAATCAAGTTGCGTTGCAAATCGTATTGCACGCATCATTCGTAGAGGATCATCTGAATAAGTGATATCTGGATTTAATGGAGTACGTATGATTTTGTTTTCTAAATCTTCAACTCCGTTAAATGGGTCTAAGAGTGCACCATAGTTTTCTTTATTTAGAGAAAGAGCTAGTGCATTAATAGTAAAGTCACGTCTATTTTGATCATCTTGAAGTGTACCGTCTTCCACTACAGGTTTACGGCTATCAAAATGGTATGATTCTTTTCGAGCTCCTACAAATTCAATATCTATATCATCATAGCGAAGCATTGCAGTGCCATAATTTTTGAATACTTGAACTTTAGGTTGGTTAGGTAAAAGGCTAGACACATGTAATGCTAGTTCTATTCCGCTCCCTATTGCTACTATATCTATATCTTTTTTTGTGTCGCGTTTTAATAAAAAGTCTCTTACAAATCCTCCAATTACATAACTATCAATATGAAGTTCTGCTGCAGCTTGTGAAACTACTTCAAAGATTGGATGATTAAGAGCTTCTGTATATATTGGTGTTTTATCCATAATGTGTACAGTAAAATATTAAGCAAACTTTACTTTCTCAATATTGTTACTTGGCTATTCTCAGTTAGTTTTATAATTGTTGAAGGCTTGATTGCTTTAGTTTCTTTTTGTCTAAGATTAACTACGTAATCTACGCCATCTATAATTTCTTTAGAAATCTCAGTAAAGTTAGCTGGAGATGGTTGACCACTAATGTTAGCAGATGTAGAAACTAGAGGGGATTTCATTCGCTCAATTAATTTGAAACAGAATGGCTCTTTCACAATACGAACCCCTAGTGAGTTATCACCAGAAACTATTTCTTTTGCTACATATTTTGGATTATCTAAGATTAGTGTAGTTGGTCGCTCACTACAATCAATGATATCCCAAGCCACTTCAGGTATAGAATTAAATACTCTATGCATTAATCTATCTCCATTAACTAATACAATCATACTTTTTGATTCTGCACGTTGTTTTAGTTTGTATATTTTTTTTATAGCTTCTGAATTATTAGCATCACATCCTATTCCCCAAACAGTGTCTGTAGGGTATAAAATGATACCTCCATTTTTTATTACTTCAAATGCTTTATGAACTTCTTCTTGTATGTCTTCCATTTTTTATTGCGATTGCTATCTATGAAATGAGGGGTTAAAATTACTAAAAAAATAGATAAGGCATAGTGATTAAAATCATTAAACGCTGTTGATATTTAAATACGGTGATAATTATATTTTTTTTAAGAATTACAAGCTAATTTTACTTTAATTTTAAGACCATTATCTTTGGATGAAATTAACTTTGTAGAATATATGGCAATAAATAATAAAAAAACAATAGATAAAGAAGCTGTACTGAAAATGTATGAAGAGGTATCTAAGAATACTTTAATGGAAACGCTTCAAATAAAATATATAGATGCTGGGCAAGATTTTTTAGTTGCAACAATGCCAGTTAATCCTCGAGTACACCAACCAATGGGCTTACTTCACGGTGGTGCATCTGTTGCATTAGCAGAAAGTTTGGGTAGTGGAGCATCTCTAATGCTAATCGATCCAGCTACGCAAGAGATAAGAGGTATTGAGATTTCAGCGAATCATGTTAAGAGTAAACGTGCGGGGATTGTAACAGGTACAGCTAAATTATTACATAGAGGACGTACTGTCCATTTATGGGAGATAAGAATTACGGATGAGAATAATGAACTAATATCAATCTGTAAAATAACTAATATAGTAATTGATAAAAAATAATAATGTCTTTATTTAATTATTTAGATAAACAATACAAGGATAAAAAGCCTTTTGCTGTTTATCGAAAACCTAATACAGAAACCATTATAGGGCTTTTTCAAGAAGATACTAAGTTACATCAAGTAGAAAGTTTTTTAGAATGCGGATTTGTATTGGCTCCTTTTGATAAGGGAGAGCGCTTTTATATTCCTTATAAAGGTTCGCTACTGCTTACAGAAAACAGAAAACTTTTACCGCTTTCGGATTATGAACCACTGCTTGATTATGACGAGCCTATAGCAAGATTAGCTTTTGAAGACCTTGTTACGCGGTGTGTTGCTGCGATTAAACAAGGAAAGTTTGAGAAAGTAGTGCCGTCTCGTAAAGAGAGTATAGAGTATGATCCTATTGATTTATCCTTGCTTTTTCAAAAGATAGATACAATTTATCCGACTGCATTTTGCTCAATGGTGTATCATCCTGAAATAGGGTTATGGGTAGGAGCAACTCCTGAAACACTTTTAAGTTTGCGTGAAAATAAATTACATACTATGGCTTTAGCTGGGACTCAAGTAAATCATGGTAGAGAAGAAGTGGAGTGGGGAAAGAAAGAAATAGATGAACAAGCGTATGTAACCGAATTTATAATTGATACTTTAAAACCATATGCTAATTCAGTTAAATACTCGGCACCTTTTGCAAAAAGAGCTGCTAAAGTAATGCATATATGTACTGATATTGAAGTAGAACTTAAAAACAATAATCTTAAAGCTATTGTAGCAGATTTGCACCCAACTCCAGCGGTATGTGGTTTGCCAAAAGCTCCAGCTAGAGATTTTCTAATTAAAGAGGAGGGATATGATAGGGAATATTATGCTGGTTATTTGGGCGAGTTAAATTACTCATTAGAAGAAGGACCAGCTCAAGCAACAGACTTGTACGTTAACTTGAGATGTATGAATATAGCCGATAAGAAAGTTAATTTATTTATAGGTTGTGGAGTAACAATAGAAAGTGATCCTACTAGTGAATTTATTGAAACAGTTAATAAGTCATTTACTATGAAAAAGGTTTTGAAGTAATCTTTAGTAAAGTAAATATAAAAATAATAACAAATGAAATTAGATATATTAGCATTTGGAGCGCATCCAGATGATGTTGAATTAGGTTGTGGAGCTACTATTGCTAAAGAGGTAGCTTTAGGTAGAAAGGTTGGGATTGTTGATTTAACAAGAGGTGAATTAGGTACTCGCGGTTCTGCAGAGATTAGACATCAGGAAGCTACTGATGCAGCTAATATCTTAGGCGTAAGCGTGAGAGAAAATCTTGCCTTTAGAGATGGGTTCTTTATCAATAATGAAGAACATCAATTAGAAATAATTAAAATGATACGTAAGTATAGACCAGAAATAGTATTATGTAATGCTATTGATGATAGACATATTGATCATGGTAAAGGAAGCAGATTAGTATCCGATGCTTGTTTTTTATCTGGTTTACGAAAGATTGAAACTACATTAGATGGAGAACAACAAGAAGAATGGCGTCCAAAATTAGTTTATCACTACATTCAATGGAAGAATATTGAACCTGATTTTGTAGTGGATGTAACGGGATATATGGATACTAAGCTTAAGTCCGTGTTAGCCTATGGTACACAATTTTTTAATGAGAAATCATCAGAACCAACGACACCAATTACCTCTAAAAACTTTTTGGATAGTATAACTTATCGTGCGCAAGACCTAGGAAGATTGATAAATAAAGATTTTGCAGAAGGATTTACTGTCGAAAGATATTTAGCAGTCAACACATTAGCAGATTTGGTTTAAAATTTTTCATAAAAAGCTTGGCAAGTATAGAAAAATCGCTAAATTTGCAACCGTTAAACAATAACAC
>NZ_BAEX01000110.1 GCF_000246945.1 Myroides injenensis M09-0166 | reverse complement strand
TAAAAGATAACGCCTCTTATTTTTTATTCTTTTAAGTTTAAAGTTCAATATTATATAATTTCATTTTATTATATAATGTTTTTCTGTCAATACCTAATACTTGAGCTGCTTTGGTTTTATTAAACTTCACTTTTTCTAAAGCTGTGCGAATTGCTTGTTCTTCATTTCTAGAAGAAAACAACTTTAGATCTTCTTCTTCAGTTACATTTCCGCCTGTAGAATTACTTGAAAGAATTGGTTTAGGATTAAGAATCTCTTGTGGTAAAACCTCTTTCTCTATGATTTCCCCTCTTGTTAATAAAACAGAACGCTTGATAATATTTTTCATCTCACGTAAATTCCCAGGCCAATCATAAGTCAAAAATACGCGTTCTACTTCACTAGAAAACTTTTTTACTTCCTTCTCTAATTCACAATTAGATTCTTTTAAGAAATGCATTGCAAACATCAGAATATCTTCCCCTCTATCAATTAGACGAGGAGCTACTATTCCAAATTCATTTAATCTATGATACAGATCTTCACGGAACTCTCCATCTCTTACTGCTTGTAACAAATCTTCATTTGTAGCTGCGATTACACGAATATCAACATCTACTTCATTACTACTTCCAACAGGCTTTACTTTTCGCTCTTGCAATGCACGCAACAATTGTACTTGCACTTCATAAGAAAGATTACCTACCTCATCTAAAAATATAGTACCTCCATTGGCTGCTTCAAAATGTCCAATCTTATCAGTAACAGCTCCAGTAAATGAACCTTTTATATGCCCAAAGAACTCACTCGAAGCTAAATCTTTAGGTATGGCACCACAGTCTACTGCAATATAAGGCTTATCTTTTCTCTTACTTTTTAAATGTATAGAATGTGCAATATTCTCTTTTCCTGTACCACTATCTCCAATGATTAAAACAGACATATTAGTAGGAGCTACCAAGTCAATATACTCGTGTAGTTGTTTAGATACTTTACTATTACCCTTAACATATTCCTCAGCCTCACTTTCTGCTTTTGCATTTGCAACTACTTTAGTAGAGCTCTTTTTTTCACTACTAGCATAATTTGCTTTTTTATCTAAGGCTGCTTTTATTGTCAGTACTATCTCGTCTGGATTAATTGGTTTAGCAACATAATCAAATGCTCCTAATTTCATTGCATTTACAGCAGTCTTAATCTCTGTATAACCAGTCATTAAAATCACCTGAGAAGAAGGACATTGTCTTTTTATAAATTTTAATAATTCGATACCATCACTATCCGGTAGACGTACATCGGTCAAAACTATATCATAGCACTCCTGTTCTATTGCTTGTTCTGCTTCTGCACAACTAAATGCGTTAGAAACCATAAAGCCTTTTTTAGTTAAAAAAGTTTTTAGCATTTCGCAAAAAGGAACATCATCGTCTATTACTAGAATCTTGTGACTCATATTTTCATTATTTAAGTGCTAAAGGCAAATTTAATGTTTTTCTGTATCAGAAACCAATACGGTTGAAAAATTAAGGTTAATTAAAGAATCTTTGCCTACTTATTAAGTAAACATCTTCTGACTCCCTATTATTGTCCAATCAAAAAAATCTTTAACTAAAATAGCGCTTATATTAATAATATAGCCTTATATAAACAGTAAAAGGGAGCCAAAGCTCCCTATTTACCTGAAGATTTCTCTTCTTCACCTTACTAACGATCTACATGTTATCTTACAATAACATAACTTTTTAAAACAAACTTAAAATTTTCTTTTTCTTAGCGAAGGAATAAGTCCCTCCAGTTTTTTTTTCATAACACCTTACGCTATAGTATATAGTCAAAACTGTGCCAAAAAAGTAAAAAAGTAAATATTTAAAATAACTATTTAAATATCAACATATTATTTACACCATATATTTTAGTCCACTCATACACTACAATAAAAGACAGGAACAAAACGGGTAATGATTCCACAATTTTTAGAAAGGATACCCAATTGCAAAGTTAAACATCAAATTATCTTTCCTCCATCGACCACTTCCAAAATCAATATCTTTCACAACCCAGCGACTTCCTGGCTCATTATACGGAATACGCAACGGAAATCCAAAATCAAATCGCAACACTAAAAATGTAATATCAAATCGCAATCCTGCACCTGCACCAATGGCAATCTCTTTATAAAAATTAGAACTGATTTTTCCCCCAGGTCTATCTGCAACCTCATTCAAATTCCACACGTTTCCTGCATCAATAAACAAAGCTCCATTAATAATACTTACTAACTTTTTGCGGTACTCTAGATTAAACTCCAAAATCATATCTCCTGATTGATCGGGTATAAACTTGCTATTATACGTTTTCGGATCAAAACTACCTGGACCTAATGTTCTAGCTCTAAATGCTCTAATACTGTTTGAACCACCTATATAAAACTGTTTAGTATAAGGCATATTTTTAGAATTTCCATAAGCAACGCCTACTCCCCCTCTAATTCTACTTACTAACACAGAAGTTCTACTTAACTTATGATAGATTCTAAAATCGTGATCTGTTTTAATATATTGACTAAAAGGTACTCCTAGAATACTTTTCTCTTTATCTTTATCCACATTCGCCCCCATTAAAAGACCAGTAATATTCCCTGATAAATCTAATGAAGCATTGTAATAAAACGTGTTTTTTAAATACTGCTTCATTGTATTGGTATAGGTATAAGAGTAAGTAGGACCAAATATTAATTGCTTATCCAATACTCTTTCTAATGACGGATTACCTGCTGCTGTTTCTCTATACAAATCTGTAACATGCTCTGGACTTACGTAATTCACTTCAAGAACATTAAACGTATGTTCCTTTGTTTGGCTTTCTTTCCACAAATATCCCCACGAGGCAGTAAATGACTTTAAAGCATATAATTTACTTCGTTCTAAATACTCTGCACCTATACTAGCTCTTGTTTTGGGTATATAGGCACTTGTGGAATTAAAATCCCAAGGAGTAATTAATCTAGGAAAAGTTAGATTTGCCTGAATACCTGCTTTATAGACATTATATCCCTTATTTCTTGCCGACATTTGAAAATCTGCTCCTCCATAAGCCGATACTGAAAACAATTCAGCACCTCTGAAGAAATTTTTATTACTCCAATTAAGGTTTAGTTCCGCACCATTATAGCTTGCTGAATTCGTCTTACCTAATAACTCTAATCGCAAAGACTTTGGATTATCTGGCGTTAAAAAATAATATACGTCAAGCTTATTATTTATACTATCGGAAATCTCAAATGAATTTTTCACAAACTTAAAAACTCCTAAGTTGACTAACCTATTCAAAGATAAATTATGATCATTTCGATTATAAAGTTCTCCCTTATCTAAAAAGATAGTTCTATCATAAATCATAGGTTTGAATCTTTTCTTAGGATCTATAATAGTTAAATCTTTATATTGATATGCTGAGTCAATGCTTTCTTTATAATTACCATCATTTAATGAATAGTCTGAATATACATATATATTATCAATCGTATAAGCATTTAAAGCAAGCTTAGGTGTTTGATCTTTTACCTTTACAAAAAGATTTACTTTATGATTCCCTACTGTACTATCTACTTGAACTAATATATCGTTTGGACTGAAATAATAATATCCTTTATTCTTCACATAGTTATCAAATCGAACTCTCTCTTCTTTTATATTATCTAAACTATAAGCTCTTCCCTTTCTTAAACGTGTCCATTTACTTGTATCAAAAATAAGCTGTTGCAATGGCGTTGAATCATTTAAAAAAGTAACATTATTTATTTTATACTGATCATTTGGTGTTACTATATATTGTGCTCCTCTTTTCTTTGCAGCTACTTTTAGTGTATCATATTCTACTTCTACATTGAAATATCCAGAGTTCTCAAGTCTATTACTTAAAATTTCGCTATTGTATTGCATATCCACCTGGCTAAACAATACAGGTGGCTCACCAAATTTTTTACTCAACCATCTTCTTAATACATTGGTTTTTTTAGGATTTGCTCCTAAATTATAGAAATAAAGCTTTGGGCGCATTCCCAAAAAAGTACTATTGGGAATTGGTCGCAACAACTCTGTCAAGTTATGCGACATTTCACTTTTCTCACTTTTAGACAATGAATCACTCTCTATTTTTACTACTCCTTTTGTATATAAATATTCTCCATCTGTTAGATGACGAGTCGTACTACAAGAAAACAGTAAGAAACCTATTATTCCTAGAGTGAAAATTCTTGATAAACTATAATTCTTTTTTACTCTCATTTCTCAACTGCTTTTTTAATTGTCTTTTATCTTTTGATCGCTCAAACAATTCTCTAAAATTCTCATAACTCATCGTGATCACAAATCCTACCCCTGTTTCTATTACCTGCCCTTGCAAGGCAACTTCATACCTGTTTTTGCGATATGCTCTTAATAAATAGCGACCATCCTTAGAAAGTGCGTACTCTATCTCTATATCTCCAGCAATATTAGCTGCTTGTTCATTTTCACGTTGACTACCCTCTACCTCAAAATTACTTCCTACTGTTACTTTTAAGCGATCTGAAAACAATCGTTTTGACACAGCTACATTAAGGTCTGTTCTATTCTCGCGAGTTCCACTTGAAAAATCTTCACTAGAATCAAGATTAAAGTTTAGTTCTACACCTGAGATCAGACTACTTGCCAAATTATTCAGCTGATCTGATAAGAATTGATTTACACTTTGTCGTGCTATAGCACCTGCAGACATTCCTCCTGCACTATTTTCAAAAGGATTCTCTCCAATAAATCTACTTAATAATAAAAGAGCAAATACCTGTTTATTCATCTCTGATTCATTAGTACGCAATTGAACCAGTTTGGTATTGGTATTATTAATAACATCACCCGACACGCTAGTAATACCATCTTTCAACTGAATATTAAAACTTATTTCAGGTTTTAGCAGTTCCCCTTTCATCATTAACAAGGCTTGAAAAGGAATCTTTTGTTTATACATATTTTGCTGTGTCGGCGATAACTGTGTTAACTGACCTTGTAATAAATCGAGAGGCGCAGTATTAACTTGATATATAGCCGTCATATTTAAAATAGCATCTGTAGGTTCTCCTGCAAAAATGATATAGCTACCTTTTTGAATCTCAAATTTTCGTTTCAGCATATTAAAACTTAAATCATACGATCCTTCATCAAACTCATAGCGACCAGTTAACGTTACCTGACCTGAAGGATCTATTCCACCTACGATATCTCCTTCACCTTTAATAGTAACTTTATCACCGCTAACTTTATCCATTATCATGGTAAATGTTGCCTCTTTATCTACCTTAATAGCTAGAGAAACATTTAATCCTTTTAACTCTGAATTATTAAAGTTGTCCTGATACTTCTGTAGTTCTGCTAAACGTATACTCTCCTCATCTATAAACTCCACTATTCCCTCTCTATCGGCAATCGAAGGATCCTCTTGTGGCATGACAATAGTGAAATTAGTCTTTTTATTAATCGCTAATCCTCCCGTAACAATAGGAGTATTCATATTACCTTTAATCTTAATATTACTATCAAAGACCAACTTACCATAATACATGTCATTGTCTTTAGAAGTAGAATTAATAGCGGTAAAATCAAGAGCTGTAATACCCAGGTTAAAGGCAAAATCTGTATAGTTTTTTGTTAGTATCTGTCCATCGAAGACCAATAAATTACCATAACTATCAGTTATAGAAAATTTGTCAAACTCAATGCCTCTATTAGTGAATAATATTTTCTCATTGATATTTTTAAAATCTGCACTAATCGGATTAACATGAAAACCAATATTATTAAATTTAAAATCTCCTAGTACACTAGGTTGTGTAAACTTTCCAGTAACATCAATATTCCCTGAGAAATAACCTTCTCCATTTGACAGATTATCCATCGTAAAACGCTCAAGAGATTTTAACTCTAGCTTTTCTACATTGATATTCATATTCAAGTCTTCTTGATCTACATCTGCAATTCCTTTTACCACTATACGGTTAGGTCCTCCCTCTAAACTTACTAATGCTAGATACTTGCTTAAAGTTTCATTCTTAACACCTATATGTAGATTACCCAATAAATTTTCAAATACTGTAAGACTGTTAATATCTAAACTAGATATAAAGCGAAAATCTTTTGATAAGTCTACTAAACTGACATACCCATTAATAGCCCCACTCGCTAACTCTTTGTCTTTTTTGACCATGCGAGTCAGTGTCTCTATCTTAAAGTCATTAAACTTTATATGCAGTGGACTATTGAATACTTCATCCTCAGATGAAATAGCAATACCACTATTATTATCCTTTATTTCAAAATCTCTTACGTAAATCCCCTTCTCTCCTAGGACAATTCTATTGTCAGGATTTACATCCCACTTGACGTAATCCATAATGAATCCGTCAGTCAATAGACGAGCTGTTAGCTCTTTTCCTTTTGCCTCTAATTCTCCCGCTATTAAGTAACAAATCTTATTCTCCTTATCCTTTAGGTTTAGATTATACGCAAGTATATTATCTTTAGCAAATCCTTTAAGATCAAGTCTTCTGAGTCGAATAGCTGCATTAGAAATACTAGCTACATCAAACTGATAGGTCAAAGCATTATTTACAGGTTGAATATCCCATGTAACATTTTCAATTTTATTCTCGCCGTACTCCACATTCGATATCCCTCCTTTAAGACTTAAATAATGAGTGCTTTGATCATATTTACCACTCACTCTAATAGGCTCTAATACTTTTAATTCTGGTAATATTTCAGTGTAAACCTTGTCGTACTTAATTCTTAAATCATACGAAAAATGTTGACTTCTTTTGTTCTCTTTTGTATTATCTTTTGCAACAGTTTCTTGCTTGTCTTTCTCTGAATCTTTCTTGAAGTAATGTTGTAAACTCTCCTCCATAGCATCTGCTAACTCAGTTAAGCGATAATCACCTTCCATATCAAAGTCAGCTAATTGTGAAGACAAACTTATTTTTCGATAATTGGTTTTTGCACTAGCCTCTATTGTAATAGGGTTTAGATTGAAACTATTCTTAAGTGTCGCAAAACCAAAATCTCTAATTTGTAGTTTTCCCACTAGACTATCAGGAAGAATATTAGCCATATCGGCATCTATAATCGTTGAGAAAATACTAGGTTCATTTTCAATATTTAGCTTATACAAATCAATATTTTGAAAGTTAGCCAATAGCTTTAAGCTAATATTATTTTTAGTCCAAAGTCCTTTCGCGTCAATGTCAAATGTTAAATAAGGATCTTTATTTACCGATTTTATATAATACTCACCATCATTAAGAGCAGCCTCTAATTTTACATTATTATAAGTGTATTTATTATACTCCGCTTTTTCGATCTCAAAACTAGCTACACCATTAGCAGTTTCAGGTACAAAACTCGTACCTTTTGCTTTTGCAGAGAGCGTAACTATACCAATAGAATCATTTTTTATCAAACGTCCAACGTTTAATTCATTGACTTTAAAGTCTAACTCATAGGCTTCTTTCCCTTTCTTCTTCTGATCGATTTTAGCTAATAAACTGACATTCCCCAAACTTGTTTTTAAATCCATTTGGGTACCTATATCTTTCATGGTTCCACTGACAAACCCTTTTAGCGAAATATTTTGTGGGATTTCGATATTAGATGGAATGGTATTCTTAGGTGCCAATAAAGTAATATCACGAGCAGAGCTTTGAGCTTGTTTTAAATTCAGATTAACATAAGCTTTCTCGATATCTGGCAATCCTTTTACTTTCCCATTGACATTTACCACAGTAGATTTAAACCCTTTAATAAAGAACTCTTCTATAGTTAAATCACTTACCACTCCCTTAGATTTAACCCCTAAAGAAACCGTTTCATTTTGTAAATTAGGAAGATCACTCTGCTTCCATATTGAAGGCATTAGAATATCAACATCTTTTAAACCTATATGAGAATCAAATACAGAAACATCCACAGAAATATCAGCTAATTGTTCCTTAATCTTATTGATGTCACGATAATTTAAAACTATAGATGACTTCAACTTAGTATGTGGTGTTTCTAATAGAAAATCTTTAATAAAAGAAGATTGTTCACTATATAAGAAATAGGTTTTGAAATTTGTCAACTCAAAACCACTTTTCTCTTTAAATGAAAAACCAGCTAAATTTCCTGTGATAGTATTAGGCGAAAACTGAAAGTCTTTTAATCTGAAGTTCAAGTTTTCTACTTTTATATGATTAGCATCCAATCCCTCTGCCAAAGCTTTTTTGCTTTCATTGTCAAACTGTACATCAATCTTTTTTAATACAAAGTCTTTAATACCTATTCGCCAAGGTATGGTTGTATCTTGGTTCTCACTCTCTTGTGGCATACTTTCCTTACTTTCATCTTTTACTTCCGCAGAAGTTTTAGAATCAGAAGATACTTGCGCTAATTGCACCTGTCCCTTTGTATCGAGTAATTTTATCTCTTTAATATCAATCTGCTGTCCTTCTAGGTCAATAGTGTCAAATGAAGTCATAAAATGCCCTAATAACAAAGACGCAGACATTTTTGATTCGTCATCTTTGTAGCTAACATTAAAGTCTTTAAATTCAATAGTACCTAATTGTAACTTTGGAAGTGTAGAGGTTTCTTCTGGAGATTCACTCTTGTTACTATCAGTGATTTCAGAAATTAGTTTTAAAGACAATGCTTTCTGATAATCAACTACTAAGCCATCAATCCCAACTTTAGGAATTGCAAACTTCATATCATCTAAGTCAAAATCTTTAAATCGAGTAATAAAACTATTTAATTTTAAAGCTAAATGATGTCCTTCATACTGATCATCAAACTTTACTTGAATATCTTTTAAACTAATTTGTCCGACATCAATTCGCATTGGTGCACTGTCACTTTCTTCTTTGTCATCATCAGAGGCAAATGCATCTATAATATAATCAAAATTAAAGCGCTGTAAACTATCTCTTTTTACATTAGTCTTAAAACCTTCTAACTCTACATTACTAACATCGACTGTATTATTTAAAAGCTTAAACAAACCAATGTCAACACCTAAATATTTAGTATAAATTAAAGTATCGTTTTGTTGTGACTCTAAGTAAAGTCCTTTTATAACAATTTTCTTTGGAAATGCAATCTCCACACGATCCAGTTCCACCTTAGTACCTATTTTATCTTGTACAAAAGTGATGGCTACATTCTTAATTTTATTTTGGATGTAGGGAATCTGTACCGCTACAATGATTAATACAAGGAGAACAACAATACTCAGGAAAATCCATCCTATAATTTTCCCTATTTTTACAACTAGTCGATTCAAGATTAATTTTTTTTCAAAAATAATAAAAACATTATCATTAATGTATACCTAACAACAAGAATTTTCTTTTAAAATCCGATATAAAGTAACCTTTTAAGCTACTTCTTTCATTTTTTTAACACAAAAAATTAAATTATAAAACAAAACGTATCTATTAGTCCTAATAAGCTAATAATTCAAATATTACTTAGAAGCCATTTGAATAATAAATTTAGCAAAAAGATTGAATAATTTCGCAATCTGATAGCAGTATAACCTTTTAGATTTTGCGTTTTATTAACCAATACTATTTCAATAACATCAGCTATCTCATATTTGAATACTATAACTTTAAACCTCACTTATAGTAGCACGCAACACAGCAATACAAAAAACCACTATACCTATTTACTGCAAGGGAAAATAATGACCAAAAAATACATTTATTAACCTTTTTAGCAAAACTAATTTTTAACAAAACCCAGCATTTACAAGGCTTAAGAAGCCTTTTTTAGAGTTAAA